>CANJDY010000397.1 GCA_947472635.1 Chitinophagaceae bacterium | reverse complement strand
CTTACCTACATTTACGATTCCTTCGTACTCTTTTGAAAGCTCTTCAATGACCGGACCAATAGCACGGCAAGGGCCACACCATTCTGCCCAAAAATCAATTACTGATAATTTATCGGAGTCAATAACTTGCGTTTTGAAGTTTGCGTCCGTGAATTCTTGTGCCATAAGTATAATTTATTTATTTTATTTTTAGAAAGACAAAAATACATCCAAATCCTTAAAGGTGTAGCATTGACATATTCACAATCTAATTGTCAGTGTTAATATGTTATTTTGCCATTTCACCATGGTTTGGCTAAAAGTACAAAAACTTGGTTTTAATTAATAACGAAATATTGATATATGAGTCTTATACTAGCCGGTAATAACACTTACTTCAATATCCTTATTTTCATTTAAAAAAACTGCCATATCATCATTCATCGTAAATCCGGTTTCTAAACTATACATACCTACCTTGTAATTATTTCTAATATCAACAATATTAAACTTGAGTCCGGTTTTTCCTGGGTGTTTCTTAACATTATTTTCAATAAAATGAACAAATTGGGTGCTTATAAATTGTGGTTGCACTTCTACAATGACCTGTTTAGTTAAGGCCGGTTTTACAGTCTCTAGTAAATGAATTTTGGATAATTTAAATTCATATTGTTCGCTATTGTACCTGGTTTTAAAGCCACCTTCAATCAGTACAATCAATCCTTTTTCTAGATAGTTTATGTATTTCACATAATCCTCACTCCAAAGCATGAATTCACTTTTACCACTATAATCTTCAATGGAAAGTATGGCAAAATTTTTACCGGTTTTGGTAAGCCGCTGCTGTGCATCTACTACTAGGCCCGCCAACCTAAATTGCCTATTTGGATTGGAATGAGTGTTTACAGCGGCTTTAAATTCATTGTAGTCAGCTAATCTACTAATATTGTAATGCCGCATTTCAAATTTAAAATTGTCTAATGGATGGCCACTCATATACATGCCTGTGACTTCTTTTTCAAAATCAAGTTGTTCTGCCAATGGCCAAGGTTCGCAGATAGCTAATTTTGGAGGAACGATATCAGGCATTTGCAGATCACCAAACAAAGTATTACTGACACTGGCATTTTGAAATTGAAAAACACTGCCAAATTTCAGGATTTTTTCAAGGCCTTGAGTATCTCCAGGGGCAGCATAAAAATATTGAGCTCTTGTAATGTCCTTGAAGCAGTCAAATGCACCTGAATAAATTAAACTTTCCAAAGATTTTTTATTAGCAGCACGTTGGTTAACTCTTTTTGCCAAATCGAATGCAGAAGTAAAATGTCCGTGTTTACTTCTTTCTTCAATGATATTTTCAATGGCATTTTCACCCACCCCCTTAAGACCGCTAAAACCAAAACGGATTTCTCCTTTTTGGTTTACCGCAAAACCATTCTGTGATTCATTGATATCAGGCCCTAGCACAGTTAATCCCATTCTTTTACACTCTTCCATAAAGAAGGTGATTTTATCGATACTGCCTGCATGGTTTAAAACAGCCGCCATGTATTCGCTTGGGTAATGGGCTTTTAAATAAGCAGTCTGATAAGCTACAAATGCATAACAAGTTGAATGTGATTTATTGAAGGCGTATTGAGCAAAGGCTTCCCAATCTGTCCAGATTTTTTCTAGTTTATCTTTTGCATGGCCTTTAGCAGTAGCCCCATTAACAAATTGAACTTTCATTTTATCCAATACAGCAAGTTGCTTTTTACCCATTGCCTTTCTGAGTACATCTGCATCTCCTTTACTAAAACCTGCTAATTTTTGGGAAAGTAACATCACCTGTTCTTGGTAAACGGTGATGCCATAAGTTTCTTTCAGGTATTCCTCCATATCAGGCAAATCATATTCGACCTGCTTTTTTCCAAGTTTACGGTCAATGTATTCAGGAATATAAGCGATAGGACCTGGACGATAAAGGGCATTCATTGCGATGAGATCGGCAAATTTATCGGGCTTCAACTCGCGCAAATATTTTTGCATACCCACACTTTCAAACTGGAAGGTAGCATTGGTATCTCCCTGCTGATAAAGTTTATAAGTCAACTCGTCATCCAATGGTATGTCATCAATGGCAATACTCACATCGTGGTGCTGCTTGATTAATGACAAGGCGGTTTTAAGGATACTCAAAGTTTTTAGACCCAAAAAGTCCATTTTAATTACACCCGCTTCTTCAATGGAACCTCCTTCAATTTGGGTAAGCCACAGATCAGATTCTTTTGAAGAGGCCACCGGCAGTAGGTCGGTAAGATCTTTCGGGGCAATGATAATGGCCGATGCATGGATACCGGTATTTCTTACAGAGCCTTCCAAGATTTCAGCCTCATGTAAAATAATACTGTGTAGATCAGTCCCATTATATATTTCGCGGAGTTTTTTTACGTTTTCAATATCCTCTGGTTGTAATTGCTCCTTTTCTTCCAGTGATTTGGTGCCATCCTTGGCTTCCTTAGTGGTGAAGGGTGCATGCAGCAATCTTTTTAGATTGATACCAGGTTTTTCAGGTACCAATTTGGACAATGCCCTGCTTTCGGCCAATGGAAGATCCATTACTCTTGATACATCTGCAATACTTGATTTGGCAGCCATCGTGCCATAAGTTATAATTTGGGCAACCTGACTTTTTCCATATTTCTGTACAACATAATCGATTACCTTTTGCCTGCCTTCATCATCAAAATCGGTGTCTATATCCGGCATTGATTTTCGTTCGGGATTTAAAAACCTTTCAAACAGCAGGTTGTACTTGATTGGGTCAATATTGGTAATGCCGATGCAATAGGCCACCACACTACCAGCAGCAGAACCACGGCCAGGACCAACAAACACACCCATTTCCTTACCTGCCACTATAAAATCACTTACAATAAGAAAGTAACCGGCAAATCCCATTTCCTTAATAACGCCCAATTCAAAATTGATTCGTTCTTCCGTTTCCGGAGTGAAAATTTTATAGCGTTCTTTTGCCCCTGTCCAG
>CANJDY010000396.1 GCA_947472635.1 Chitinophagaceae bacterium | reverse complement strand
GCCATTTAAAAGGTTGGAAATTTTAAAGGAAAATCATTTTACCCAAGCTAATATTTATATACATACCAACGCCCAACGCCATCTGCTTTGTAAAGACTTTTCCAGCTACCCCTGGTCATCCTGGCATACTATGACAAGCTCCCAACCTACTCAATTGTGCCGACAAGAAGTGTTGGATTGGTTTGGTGGCCTGCAACCATTTATGGATGCCCATAAAAAGGGGATAGCAGATTTTGATTGCAGCGAGGTGGAAATTGAAGAGGGTTGACCGAGATGACATCTCGGAGAAAAAAGATGTCATCTCGGAGAAAAAAGATGTCATCTCAGTGAGGGGTGAGGGTTACATCGTCTCTAGCAAGTCCTTGTGCCTTGGCTTCCACCAGATATAATAGTAGCCCAGTATCGCTATGCCTATTGAAAAGGGTATGATAGCCAAATGCTTATAAGTGATGTCACCAATGAGGGGTAAGCTGTCAAAATGTAAAAATTCACTGATCATCCAGTAGGAATTGGCTGAAATCCACACTACTATCGCCATATTATGGCATACCTCGCTCATAAATTGTCTAGTGCGTACCGTGATAATAATGGCAATGAATAATGTAGGAAAAATCATGGCGATGCCTAGCGGCCGCCAAATCATACACCAGCTGATGTCTTTAAACAACCAGAATACAATATGCAAATTCTCCATTTTTCGGAACCGAATAGGGATTGTATACACTTCATTTTCCATGAGAAGAGTTTTAGGAAATCAAATATATTACTATTGTATCAAGCGTTGGAATTTTACTGGCTATTAAAATGCGCTCACAAATTTTTATATTGAAACCAGGAATTCATCGCTGTCAAAAATTAGCGGATGGCCCGTTACCAAAATAAAAAACCCGCTAGGGATCTCCTACCGGGTTGTAATACTATAAAGAAAAGTAATAATTACTTTGTCAGCGAATTGATTCTTTTAGCCAGCTTGCTCTTTAAATTAGACGCTTTGTTTTTGTGGATTGTTCCACGCTTCGCTAATTTATCAATCATAGAGGCAACAATCGGTTGCTTTTCGGTAGCGCCTGATTTATCTTCTATCGCTTTTATGTCACGTATTGCATTACGGGTTGTTTTGCCATAATAACGGTTACGTTCATTACGCTTGCTGCTCTGACGCACATCTTTCTTAGTTGCTGAATGGTTTGCCATTTAAATCTTATTTTAGGGCTGCAAAGATAGGGATTTGAAATAAGAAATTGATATTATTCAATAGGGAATTTAAAAAATCCATTTTTTTAAGCTAAAAAACCTCTTTTTAGCTATAAATTCCCCTTTTCTTGCCGCTATAATTTCTATGATCTACCCTTTTTGTGTTTTTCGCCCATTTATTGAGTAGGAAATTACAGCTTCACTAAACTTTTTTCTTGAGCCATTTGTAATTATGCTAGCAAATGGCATATTGTATCATTCTTTGGCAGAAAAGCTAACTTTTTATTCTTGCCACTAGGTTGTTTTACCACTTAGCTTTCGCCGGGTGTGTATTGTCAGTCTTTTATCGTTACTCTATCCAATGCATACTTTTTCGAATGCATAAATGCCCGATATTTGCAATCTTAAATTAAAGCAGCTACCCAAATTTTCTATTTACAATGAAGGATTTTCAATACATCACCAACGCACATCCGGCCTACATCGAAAGCCTTTACCAAGATTTTTTAAAAAACCCCTCCAGTATTGATATTGAAATGCGTAAGTTTTTTGAAGGCTTTGATTTTGCCGTCAGTATGGCAAGTGAAGTGGGTGGAGCGGTTAAAACTTCTACAGCCGTTTTGGAGGTAGGTGCTCAATTAAATAAGGAGCTGAGTGTTTACCAATTGATTCAGGCATATAGAAGGAAAGGCCATCTGGCAGCTACCACTAACCCTATTCGCGAGCGTAAAGACCGCAAAGCCAATCTTGGCCTCGAAAATTTTGGGCTAAGCGAAGCGGACCTTTCGGGCCTCTTCGAAACTGGAAAATTTGTTGGCTTAGGAAAAGCCTCCCTCAAAGATATTCTCGCTCATTTGCAAAAATGTTATACCAATAGTCTTGGCGTGGAATTTCGGGCAGATACCAGTAGCAGAAAAATGGAATGGATGATCCAGGCGGTTGAACATACCATGCTTCAGCCGATTGCATTGCATCAAAGGAAAAGGATATTGCAAAAACTCAATGAAGGGGTGATGTTCGAAAAATTCCTTCATACCAAATACATTGGTCAAAAAAGGTTTTCTCTAGAAGGGGGCGAAACAACTATTGCCGCATTGGATGCCATTATTGATATCGCTTCGCTCAATAATGTGCAGGAAGTAGTGATAGGAATGGCGCATCGCGGAAGGCTAAATATTCTGGCCAATATTTTGGGAAAAACATATGAACAAATCTTCAGTGAATTTGAAGGGACAGCTACTCCGGATACTACCATGGGAAGTGGCGATGTTAAATATCATTTGGGCTATAGCAGTGATATTGTTACGGCATCCGGAAATAAAATCAATTTAAAACTTTGCCCCAACCCTTCGCATTTGGAAGCGGTAGACCCTGTAGTGGTGGGCTTTTCACGTTGTAAAGCAGATGTGCTGTACAATAGCGATTTCGATAAGATATTACCAATTCTTATTCATGGCGATGCTTCGGTGGCCGGGCAGGGAGTTGTATATGAAGTGCTGCAAATGTCCAACTTGAAAGGGTATTATACAGGCGGAACCATCCATTTTGTTATTAATAACCAAATAGGATTTACCACTGATTTTGATGACGCCCGAAGCTCCGACTATTGCACCTCTGTAGCAGCGATGGTGAAGGCTCCTGTATTACATGTCAATGGCGATGACCCTGAAGCAGTGGTGAAGGCGGTGGAAATAGCTACCCGATATAGACAGGAATTTAACAGTGATATATTTATTGATATGGTTTGCTATCGTAAGCATGGGCATAATGAAGGCGATGAGCCAAAGTTTACGCAGCCTCAACTGTATGCCCTCATT
>CANJDY010000395.1 GCA_947472635.1 Chitinophagaceae bacterium | reverse complement strand
TGACAATTGACCATTCAATATTCATCACATGATCAGTTATCCATTATCAGCTATCAATTTTCAGTTATATGCTCAAATGTTCTGCTTACTTTTGCGGTAATGTTTAAAATTAAAAAATCATTAGGCCAGCATTTTCTAAAGGATGACATCGTAATTCATAAAATTATCGATGCCTTAAAGGAAGATCCCTTTACCAACTTGCTCGAAGTGGGGCCAGGTGGTGGAGCGTTGACAAAGCATTTAGTAAAAATATCCGATATCCATTTCAAGGCGGTAGAACTGGATGACGAAAAAACGGCTTACCTGATTAAAACTTACCCCGTGTTAAAGGATAAAATCATCGGGCAAAGTTTTTTGGATATTGACGAGCCTTTTGATGAGCCGTTTACAGTGATAGGTAATTTTCCGTACAATATTTCTACTCAAATTTTATTTAAGGTACTAGATTGGAAAGAAAAAGTGCCGGTAGTGATAGGTATGTTTCAAAAGGAAGTTGCACAAAGGGCTGCATCCAAGGAGGGCAGTAAAGTATATGGAGTGCTGAGTGTGCTGATACAAGCTTTTTATGAAGTAGAATATTTATTTGATGTGAGCAACCAGTCATTTAATCCACCTCCCAAAGTTGAGAGCGGCGTAATCAGGTTGAAAAGAAAAACCACCGACCTTACCGTTAAAAGTGAACGCGCTTTTAAGGTGCTGGTAAAAACTGCGTTTAACCAGCGTAGAAAGACCTTACGTAATGCGGTAAAGAGTTTATTTACAACCGAGGTTTTGGCGGACGAACTTTTTAACAGGCGAGCCGAAACCCTCAGTGTGGAAGAGTTTGCAGCGTTAACATTTAGGATGAGCTGAAATATTGCACTACATGTCTAGCAATAATACTCAATTTTCATAATTTAATAGTAAAAGTCGAGCACCGTATTGTAGCGGTAGGTTTTATGCGGTTGAATGCTGACGCCCGCACTTGTGTATTTACCCAATAATATTTTTCTGTGACCTAATGACGGAACATTTTCGTCAATGAGCAAGGATAAAACAATCTCTACTGGGTCATCGTTTCCATAGTCGCAACATTCTCCATAAAAATATTTTTTATTTTCACACTCCGCACTATTCCGCTTGTGCCCTACATATCCGGTTTTACCCGACAGCATTGCATGGCAAACTGCACTTTGATAGCATTTTTCATTATCGGTTATCAGGGGAAGCGGATTCATTGCTAGTAGGGTTGTCAAAAGTGATTGATAATAATACTGGTCCTTGGCTAACTCCTCTTTGCCAGATATGACGGGATATTGAGCCACTACTGTTTTAGCAAATAATGTCGGATAAGCCCTCAAAAGATTGATGACATAAATGACCATCTTCTCTTTTTCGTTCATATAGGTAACATTAGAAGCGGTATTGCAAAGGCGGTATGTTGGCTTATTCCATTCAGTAGAATAGATGGCTAAAGGAGAGGCTGGTGTATTTCCAGCAGTATTTTGTGCAAAGGAAACATTGGAAATCATCAAGCTGAGTAGTACCAATAAATTTTGCATAGAGATTAAATTTTTCTCAATCTACGCAGAGCGACTGAATTCTAATTGTATTTTCATAAATGCTGTACAATTTAATAAATTATTAACAGGGGATGATAGATGATATTGGCGGCTAAAAAATTTTAACCACAGGCCGTTGATTGTTTTTACTTGCTTTAATTCAAATGTACCCGCCAAAAGAAAAGTAGCCTACTGTATTATCCAGCGGTTTTTTACTATAAGTTATCCTGTCTATTTGTAAATAACAAGTTATTTTTTAAGTGTTGCAATCGCTTGGGCATCATTGCTGTATTATGCTTACAACTATATCCACAAAGGATTTCATAATTTAAAAACCATTTTTAGAATCAATAAAGACCGGTAATGTTAGTTTGCAACTGTTTTCAATTCGGCATAGTTTTACATCATCAATAGCAATCAATAGATGTTGTTGATTGAATTAATTTATCATATAGAGGTTATCAATTTACTGATACCTACTATAGTAAGCCCTTACCAGGGTTATAACAATTGCCAGTTATATAAAATTTCACCAAAACGTTTGCGCTTTTACCGAGTTGGCTGTATGACGAAAATTTTCAAGGTTCTGTGTGCTGCAGCATTCGGAAAGGGACAATTATTATTTACCATTAAAAAACAAAAAAAATGAAAAAATTAATCAGCATTTTAGTAGCCGTTACCACATTGTTAGTAATATCCAATGGTGTGAATGCACAGGCTTTACAGACAAGTTATTCAGTAAGTGTAGAAGAGCCATTTGAAGTAAAATACCTAGGTAATGACGAGAACTACCTAACCTTTCAAATCACTGTACAGCCGAAAGCTTCAGCCAGAGCAATCTTTGCCATTTCCGATAAGAACGAAGGAGAGATTTATGCAACCAACCTTAATAGCCGTTTTGCTTTTAAAACCGTTAAAATTGAAAAGAGAGAAGGTCAGGAATTAAATTTCAAACTGATTTCTGCAGGTAAAACGTATTCCAAATCATTTTCTGTCAATACCAATATTGTAGAAACTACGATTGTATCAGAAAGAGATATTACCAGGTTGTAAATTCTTTTGGGGTAACGCTAGTCGTTACCCCGAATCTTACATCTTGTTGGAAAGGATACAGTTCATTAACTAAACAAAAATTCGATATCGTTTTCGGTGAGTGCTTTTACAAATCCTTCTTCTTCACCTATTAGGTCTTCGGCCAGTTTCTTTTTGCGTTGTTGCAGTAGCATGATCTTTTCTTCGATAGTATTTCTGCAAATCATTTTATAGGCAAACACATTTTTTGTTTGTCCGATGCGGTGGGTACGGTCAATGGCTTGTTGCTGCACCGCTGTATTCCACCAAGGGTCGAATAAGAAAACATAATCTGCTGCTGTCAAATTCAAACCGGCATTGCCCGCTTTTAAACTAATTAGAAACACTTTTTCACTGGAGTCAGGCTGCTGAAAACTATTTACTAGTTCTTGTCTTTTTGGAAT
>CANJDY010000394.1 GCA_947472635.1 Chitinophagaceae bacterium | reverse complement strand
TTAAGTGATAACCAGACCTTGTACTGTAAGCATTACAGAGATATGTAGCCCATTAAAGGCACTTATCATGTTACGGCATGATTTTAAAGAGCGCGAAGTTAGTATATTTTAGGCAGATTTAATAATATGTAATCCCATTTAATTTAAAGGGTATCCCTAGCCCACGGGCGTCAATTACCCTTTGACTTACCGATACCTATTTTACCAGGAATGGCTGCAATCAATTTTTTGGTATACTCGTTTTGGGGGGAGAACCAAATATCGTCGGAAAGCCCTTCTTCAACGATTTTACCCTTATTCATCACTACTATTCGATCGCTGATAAAACGAACTACCGACAGGTCATGAGAAATAAAAATTGCCGTAAATCCAAATTCCTTTCGGAGGTCATTGAGCAAATTAAGCACTTGAGCCTGTACGCTAACATCCAGGGCACTAACACTTTCATCAAATATTAAAAAGGAGGGGTTTAATGCCAGCGCCCTTGCGATACAGATTCGTTGCCGCTGACCTCCGCTAAACTCATGCGGATATCGGTTAAAATGTTCCGGCTTCAACTGAACCTTATCCAGTAATTCCAACACCTTATCCTTTCTTTGCTGCTGATTTTTCAAAATGCCATGGACTTTGATGGGCTCCTCAATGGCGGCACCAATGGTAAGCCGGGGGTTTAAAGAACCATAAGGGTCCTGAAAAACAATTTGCAAGTCTTTGCGAACAGCTTGCATGGCTGATTTTGACAAGGCGGTTAGTGTAATACCATGTAAAATAATATTACCGGAACTGGCAGGTAATAATTGTAAGATTGCCCTACCCAGTGTCGTTTTTCCACAACCACTTTCACCTACCAAACCCACAATTTCCCCTTGGCGAACCGTCAAATTTATCCCATCCAGTGCCTTGTTTGTTGGGGGAGACTTTCTAAACCATGCTTTTTTACTAGGATAATGCACGTGTAAATCTTCTACCTGCAAAATAATATTGGAATCGGCAGAATTAAAAGCGCCTTTTAAAACGGGGGCTTGAGCAATGGTTTCTTCCAGCTTGCCAAATGGTGGTTCTAAAAAATCACTCACCACTGGAAGTCGGTCGCCCCTTTGGTGCATCGATGGCCTGCAGGCCATCAGGGCCTTTGTATAGGAGTGTTGTGGATTATGCAATACGTCGGTTGTAATACCCTGTTCAACAATTTCACCCTGGTACATTACCAAAACCCTATCTGCGATATCCGACACTAAGGCAAGATCATGTGTTATAAAAACAACCCCCATACCCAGTTGATGCTGTAATTCCTTAATCAGCTCCAATATTGTTTTTTGGACAGTTACATCCAGCGCAGTAGTGGGTTCATCCGCCACCAATAAGACAGGATTACAACTGATTGCCATGGCAATCATCACCCGTTGTTTTTGGCCGCCGCTTAACTGGTGGGGATAACGATTCATTATTTCGGCAGGCTGGGGTAAATTTACTTTTTCAAATAAGCTGATGGCTTTCTTTTTGGCCTGTTCCTTAGTAAGTCGCTGGTGCAATCGAATCGCTTCCATCACTTGGTAACCACAGGTTAATACCGGATTTAGGGAAGTCATTGGTTCTTGAAAGATCATAGAAATCTCTTTTCCACGAATGGACTCCATTTTTTTATTTGAAACCTTGAGAAGATCAATGCTTTCGGTTCCATTGGCTGAAAAAAGCAACTGCCCCTTAATAGCAGCATGGGAAGGTAATAATTTTGCCAACGATAAGGCAGTAACCGATTTTCCGGAACCGGATTCCCCTACAATGGCCAACATTTCGCCTGCAGCTACGCTAAATGAGCTATTTTTTACGGCTGACAAGACTTTACCCTCTGTCATAAAATCAATAGATAAATGGTGGACTGCTAACAATGGATTACTCATGAGTAATAAAATTAGGGAATAAAGCTGCGCATTGTTACAAAATTGAAGTTTTTAAAAATTGTATCCGAAATAAAAGATAGTCAAAAGGACTTTAAAAACGCTCCAAAACAAAGCTAGCTTTCCTTCGCTATAAAATTGCCACGCCATAATTTTAAACCCATTATGAATACAAAAAATGATTTTCCTTAAATTTGCATTGCTAAAGGTTTACAATGTATACCAAGCTGGTCATAAACGATCAATTAGCTCAGCCGCAAACTAGTAAAACTCAAAAAAAATTATGGGAAGGATATTTGAAGTAAGAAAAAGCTCCATGTTTGCCCGATGGGATAAAATGGCCAAAAATTTTACCCGTATTGGAAAGGAAATTGTAATTGCGGTTAAAAATAGTGGTCCCGATCCAGACAATAATCCATCCCTAAGAAGGTGCTACCTGAATGCCAAGGCTTGTGGAATGCCGAAAGACCGTGTGGAAGCTGCTATTAAAAGAGCGATGGGGAAAGACACTAGCAGTTATGAAGAAATTACCTACGAAGGATACGCACCTCATGGAGTCGCACTGTTGGTCGAAACCGCCACTGACAATCCTACCCGAACCGTAGCCAATGTAAGGATGCATTTTACCAAAAGTGGTGGAAGCCTGGGTACGAGTGGAAGCGTTGCATTTACCTTTAATCGCCTAGGGGAGTTTAAGGTGAAAAATACCGGACTAAACATTGAAGACTTGGAATTGGAATTAATCGACTTCGGCCTAGAAGAAATTGGGGAGGATAGTGAAGGCAATATTGTAATCCGGGCAACTTTTACAGAATTTGGCCATATGGCAAAAGCGCTCGAAGAAAGAAAGATTGAAGTGATTGCCGCTGAACTCACCCGGATTCCGATGAACACCACCGAAATAGAGGAAGAAGCTGCACAGGACGTTTTTAAATTGATTGACAAATTAGAGCAAGACGAGGATGTTCAAAAAGTGTATCACAATATGAAGTAATATAATGGGAGACCATTTCTAGTAAGGCTTATCAAATGGTTAGACATGAATTTCCCCTTTCATATAAAAAACACAATTTCCACTCATTAAAACCCTGTTGCCTAAATTCTGACACCATAGCTCACCCCCTCT
>CANJDY010000393.1 GCA_947472635.1 Chitinophagaceae bacterium | reverse complement strand
TAGCTGCATCTAATACCATCAACCTACAGTATACTTTTTTCCCTTCGTCTGCCGCATCACAAGGCTGGCTTGATTGGTTCGAACTGCAAGGCAGGCGTTCATTAACATTGCCCACTCAACAACAACTTGAATTTAGAGACTGGTTATCTGTTGGCCCCAACCAGGTTGCAGAATTTATAATAAACAATTCACCCGCTGACACAGAAATATGGGAGGTGACTCACCCGCAGCAACCGGTGAAAATGAATCTGTCCATCACTGGCTACCAGGCTAGATTTAAAAATGATGCAAATGAATTGAAGGAATATTTTTCCTTTTCAAAAAATGCATTGGCCACCCCTACATCACAAGGCAAAATAACCAACCAAAACTTACACAATTGCCAACCGGTAGATTACTTATTGGTAACCCCACCTGTTTTTTTATCAGCCGCAAAAAGGTTGGCAAGCTTTCATGAACAGCAATATCATTATACTGTAAAAATTGTTTCCACAGATCAGATATACAATGAATTTGGAGGAGGAAATAAAAGTCCGGTAGCCATTCGTAATTTTATTAAAATGTATTACGACAAAGCGGGCGTAGATACTACCAAAAGGCCTCGGTTTGTATTACTATTTGGAGCCGGTGCTTTTGATCTTAAAAATACAATCAATGCAAAAAAGAACTTTATACCCTGTTATGAAACTGCCAATTCGTTGGACCCGCTATCCACTTATACGTCGGATGATTTTTATGCTTTGCTCAAAGAGGAAGATGACATCAATGCAATGCCTATGCCCGACAAACTAGATGTAGCAGTAGGCAGATTACCGGTGACAACTTCTTTTGAAGCGAATACAGTCGTAGACAAAATAATTCATTACCATGCCAAGGAAAGTCTGGGTGAATGGAGAAACCATCTACTCTTTATTGCAGATGACAAGGATGCCAATATCTTTTTAAATAATGCAGAAAAGCTCTCTAAGAATGCTACTTCCACCAATGCATTGTTCAATACAAACAAAATTTATGTGGATGCATTTCCACTAAAAACAATTTTAGGTAATAGCACTTCTCCTAAAGTAAACCAAGCGATTCTGGATCAATTTTTTGCAGGAAATTTATTATTTAACTTCAGCGGACATGGCAACTTTCAGCAACTGTCGGCCTATGCAATCTTTTCAAAACAGGAAGCAACACAATTGAACAATGCAAACAAATTGCCTCTGCTGATTACGTCCACCTGTGATTTTGTACCCTATGATGATCCTACAAAATCCTCCCTAGGTTCAAGTCTATTGGTTGATAATGCCAACGGCGTGATTGGGTTGCTTACCACACCTCGACTAGTCTTTGCATCCAGCAATGAAGTAATGCACGACAATTTTATAAAATTTGCTTTGCAAAAAAATGCTGCTGCTAATTATTTAACGCTGGGAGAATCTTTTCGCAGAGCAAAAAATTATACCAGCCAAACCTTATCGGATATCATCAATAAAAGAAAATTCACCCTGATTGGCGACCCCGGTATACAACTCGCATTCCCAAAATATTCCATCAGCATTACTAGCATTAACCAGCATCCAAATTTGGGAAAAGATAGCTTGCAGGCAGGTAAAAAATATGATTTTTCAGGTGAAATACACAACGAGATGGGAATGATTACAACCGATTTTAACGGTGTAGTATATCCGAAATTTTTTGATCTTCCAATCGCTGTCAAAACTTTAGGCAACGATGCATCCAGTATGGCAACTACCTTTTCGCAACAAACCAATGTTTTATTTAAGGGACAGGCAACGGTCAACAGGGGGAAGTTTTCGTTTACCATGGTAGTGCCAAAAGACCTGCCAGTAAAAACAGGCAGAGGAAGGCTGAGCTTATATGCAGAGAATGGAATAACGGATGCCAGTGGAATCGACAGTTCATTTTTCATGGGTGGGGCGACTAACCATCTGATAGCAGATACCAAGGGGCCTTTGATTCAGCCCTTTCTAAATAATTATCAATTTACAAACGGAGGAATAGTGAATGATGGTGCACTATTACTGGTAAAGCTGTCTGATAGTTCCGGTATTAATACCATTGGCAATGGCCTTGGCCACGATATTACCGCAATCATTGATGGCAATGCGATATACGTATTAAATAATTTTTATGAAACTGAATTGGATAGTTATCAACGGGGTAACATTCTATTCCAGATGCCATCCCTCACGGAAGGAAAGCACCGGATAAAAATAAAGGCATGGGATAATAATAATAATTTTACTGAAGTGGTAATGGATTTTACCATTTCTGAAGAAAAGCCTTTTAAAATTAGTCGCCTAATGAATTACCCCAACCCATTTACCAGTAAAACCAATTTTTCATTTGAGCAAAACCAACCCGGTGAGTCACTACAAGTATCAATTGTAATTTACAGCATTGATGGAATGCTAGTGCAAAAAATCCAAAAAAACATCCCCCATGCCGAAAGTAAAATAAATGAAATGAGTTTGGATATGCCGCTTTTAAACGGCGGCAAATTCAACAGGGGCCTCTATTTTTATCAAATTACAGTCACTAATTCAATGGGACAGGTAGCTACAGCCACTCAAAAAATGTTGATTTTTTAAGTGGATAAAAAAGGGTATCCCCTCCCTTACAAAAAACTCGGCTTAGTTGGAAAACAGCGCACTATTTTCCACTCAATAGTTACTACTAACTTTATCGATAGTATATCGGCGAGCAGTAATAGCTGCTCCAAAATGTACCACAATAAAAACTAAGGAAAAAGAAAGAAAATATTGTCCATTTGTAAAAGTATTAACTAAATTGAGAAACATTTAAATTTAAGACATGACACATTTATTTAGCCGTTCACTCGTAATATTATTTTTTTTAGGCCTATCCGTTGTAGGGTTTTCGCAACGGCCGGAATTTAACCGGGCAGATACTGGAGCCAAATCAAATAATGGCCAGGGCGCAGTGGCTTTAGCACCCAAAGATTATAAAGAGATTATCACTTCCAAGGCCATTTCGAGCAAGGGCTTCTTTTTGGTGCACAAAGTGGG
>CANJDY010000392.1 GCA_947472635.1 Chitinophagaceae bacterium | reverse complement strand
TTCTAGGTAATTATCGTAAAAAGAATTGTTTTGTTCAGGATCCAATACTTCTAGCAAGGCAGAGGAGGGGTCACCACGTTGATCATTACCCACTTTATCAATTTCATCCAAAATCATCACCGGGTTACTGCTTTTAATTTTCCGGATTGACTGAATAATTCTTCCGGGCATAGCCCCGATATAGGTTTTACGATGTCCTCGAATCTCACTTTCATCATGAAGTCCACCAAGACTTACCCTAACATATTTTCGGGCAATGGCATGTGCAATACTTTTACCTAGGCTAGTTTTGCCTATGCCTGGAGGGCCAACAAAACAAAGGATCGGACTTTTCATATCTCCTTTTAGCTTCAATACGGCGAGGTATTCCAGTATGCGTTCTTTAATTTTGTGCATGCCATAATGGTCATAGTCCAAAATCTTTTTTGCTTTTTTCAGGTCATAAGAGTCTGGCGTGTAATCTTCCCAAGGTAGATCCAGCATTAAGTCGAGGTGATTGTACACGACAGAATAATCTGGGGTGCTAGGATGCATTCGTTCTAGTTTTTCCGCTCCTTTATGAAACATTTCCATGGCGGGTTTGGGCCATTTTTTTCCTTCCGCTTTTTTCAGCATTTCTTTCACTTCTGCTACATTATCTCCACCTAATTCCTCTTTGATAGCCTTCATTTGCTGCTGCAAAAAATACTCTCTTTGCTGTTTGTCTAGCTCTGCGCGGGTTTTATTGGTAACCTTATTTTTTAGTTCTGTGTATTGCAGCTCCGTTTGCATTAGGTTCATCAGCAATTCGGCCCTTGCCTTGATATTATTAATCACTAGCAGCCGTTGTTTGTCCTTGATATCACTATTCAAGTTACTGCTTACAAAATGAATGAGAAATACAGGGTTTTCTATGTTCTTCAGGATGATTGCTGCCTCACTAGGAAGGTTAGGCGAAATTTGAACAATCTGCCCCGCTAAATCTTTAATACTGCCTACCATCGCATTGAAATCCTTATCGTTATTCAGTACTTCCTCTTCTAGGGGCTGAATCTTTGCTTTGAAATAAGGTTCTTCACAAGTAATTTCATCAATTTTAAAGCGCTTCTTTCCCTGGATAATGATGGTTGTTCCGCCATCAGGCATTTTTATAAGTTTAGCAATTTTTGCTACGGTACCAATTTCTTCTAGATCACTTACTGTAGGTTCTTCTACACTACTGTCTTTTTGTGCTATCACGCCTATCAATTTGTCAGCCTTGTAAGCGTCACTTACAGCTTTTATGCTTTTATCCCTCCCTACAGTGATCGGTAATACCACTCCAGGAAAGAGAACGGTATTACGTAAGGGTAGTAGGGGTAATTCGTTTGGAATCACTAGTGTGTCTGCATCTTCGCTATCATCTTCATTCATTGGAATGATCGGCATAAACTCCATTTCTTCTTCAGGGCCCTGTAAATAAAAGGTTTTATTCATAATTTTTTTAATGTAAGGTCAAAATGTCAAACCTGATAGTTTTGCCGGTTTGTTTTCTGTGGTTGGGTACAATGGCAACATTAGTGCCGAAAGGTGACGGAGTTACCTAATCGGTCATCTTTCACCCCTAATTCAACTGCTTCAGCGCAATTTGTTGTAAGATATCAAATAAATCAGCTACCTGCCACATATGGATCTTAGGGCTTATTTTTGCAGCTTATGCACATCCATTGTTCGGAAAAGGAACTGATTTTGTTTAAAAAGATTGCTGCGGCTGCTGAAGCCCTAGGTGTGCCTTGCTATTTAATCGGAGGCTTTGTGCGTGATAAAATCATCGGCCGGCCAACAAAGGATATCGATATTGTTTGCTTAGGCGATGGAATTGAGCTGGCACAAGCAGTAGCACAGCAATTTAGTCCAAGGCCAGCGGTCAGTTTTTTTAAAAACTTCGGAACTGCACAAATTAAGGTAGCGGATATCGATATTGAATTTGTGGGAGCTCGAAAAGAAAGTTATCAATTTGATAGCCGAAAACCGGTGGTTCAAGAGGGTAGTTTAGAAGACGACCAAAACAGGCGAGACTTTACCATCAATGCGCTTGCAATCAGTTTGAATAAGGCCAATTATGGAGCGCTGATTGATCCATTTAATGGCATCAGTGATATTGAGAACAAAATAATTCAAACACCCCTTGATCCAAACATCACTTTCAGCGACGATCCACTTCGCATGATGAGGGCCATACGTTTCGCCACCCAGTTGAATTTTACAATTGAAGAAAAAACAGTTGCTGCTATCCTACAAAACGCAGACCGCATAAAGATTGTAAGTGGAGAAAGAATTGCCGATGAACTCAATAAAATTTTGAGCTGTAAAAAGCCTTCTGTTGGCTTTGACCTGTTGTATAAATGCGGGTTGCTAAAAATTATTTTTCCTCAAATGGTTGATCTTGCAGGCGCTGAATACATTGATGGAAAGGGGCATAAGGATAATTTCTATCATACGTTACAGGTGGTAGATAATATATGTGTACATACCGATGATCTTTGGTTGCGTTGGGCTGCGGTATTGCATGATATTGCCAAACCCGCCACTAAAAGATTTGAAGTGGGTCACGGCTGGACCTTTCATGGACATGAAGCATTGGGTGGTAGGATGGTGCCTAAAATTTTCAGCCAGTTAAAATTACCACAGAATGAAAAAATGAAATTTGTTCGAAAGTTGGTAGAATTGCATTTGCGTCCTATCAGTCTTACAAAAGATAATATTACCGACGCAGCCATTCGAAGATTGTTATTTGATGCGGGCGAAGATTTCGATGCGCTTATGACCCTTTGCAGTGCCGATATCACCTCCAAAAACCAGCAAAAGGTAAAACGGTTTTTAGAAAACTTTGAAATGGTGAGGGTACGATGTGCTGAAGTAGAGGCAAGCGACCAGTTACGCAACTGGCAGCCACCTATTACAGGAGAAATGATCATGGAAAGGTTTAACCTTCCACCGGGTAGAATTATAGGGGATTTAAAGAATGCGATACGGGAAGCTATTTTGGATGGACATATCCCTAATAACTACGATGCGGCCCTTGATTTTTTGCT
>CANJDY010000391.1 GCA_947472635.1 Chitinophagaceae bacterium | reverse complement strand
GTTTTAACGGGTGCAGGAGCATATTCTTTTTTAATGTCCTCTACTTTTTTGGTATGGGTAAAATTGGTTTCAATCGCTTTTACCTTATCTTCTTTTCTAGAATGAATTGATTTACTTGGAGAGGCCTGAGCCGGAGCATTTCTTGCAGCGGCCTTTAACTGCCTTTTTTCTTCAAAACGCTTGTCGATGGCAGCAGCTCGTTGTTTTTTTGCTTTCTTTTTGGCTTGTTTGAATTCTTCTTTAATTAGACTGTTCTTCTTTTTTGGAACAAATTTCTGGAATGGTGCCTGGCTCATGTTTGAAGTGTTTTACTGTTATTTCAACAGGGGTGAGTTGCAAAGGTAACCATTATTTTGGCGGGGTTGATATATTCTACAATATTAACATATAGTGGTGGGTAGCATTTCTTTGATGGTTGGGTACTTGAAATTCGTTCAATTATTGAACTGCTGAATTGAAAAAGCAGCCAACCAATCGGTTGGCCGCAATGCCATAGGGATTCAATCTTCTATTCGCCGGATTTTCTGTCCTTTCTGGATTGTTCCATTTTACTGATTTGCTCAGGAGATAAAATCTGGGCCAAATTATTTTCATGCTCTTTCTTTATCAACTTCAGCTGTTCTTTTTTCTCCGAATTAGTTAACTGGCTATTCTCTTTGATAGCCTTTATTTTAGCCTGATCAGCAGCACGGTTTGATTTTATTTGTGTTACCTGTTGTTCGGAAAGCCCCAATTTTTCTTTCATCTTTCCAATATTTTTTCCAGCATTGTCAGCCTGCCGACCATTGGGTCTGGATTTGTTTTCTGCCAACTGATTTTTTTGTTGATCTGTCAATATTCCCGACACTTGATCTTTCTGTGATTGTAGGATTGCTTCTTTGTTGGTTTTAAAATCTTTTACAGTCAGTTGGTCATTTTTTTTAAGTTCGGCCAACTGTTGTACTGTGTTTTGTCTGGTGGCTTTCAACTGTTCTTTTTGGGTGGCAGAGAGGTTCAATCCTTTCAGTCTTCCGCCAGCTTGCTGTTGGTGGGCAGGAGGGCAGTTCTTTCCTTTTTTTTGAGCAAATGCAGTCGACAAACACAGGGTGGTAGCTATTGCAGCGAATAAAATCTTTTTCATAATGTATATATTTAAATGGTTCAGTTAAATAGACTATCAACCGATTCGCAGGTTTAATCGATGGAAATAAAAAAGGGAACTGCGTGTTACTATTTACAGTGTTGCATTATGAGTGACTGATCAAAGCTGCTGATTAATGATTTTGTTTACATGGGCATACAAAACAATACCCCTTCAATTTTGAAGGGGTATTGTTTTGGTAAGTGTTTTTATCTGAATCGAAGTGATTTTATTTTCCCTTGTTGGCAAGTTGTCCGCAGGCTGCATCAATGTCTTTTCCACGGCTTCTTCTTACCCGAACGTTTACCCTGTTTTTGGCAAGATAGTCTGTAAAGCGTTGGGTGGTATCCTCATCGGGCTTGGTGTATTTTGCACCTTCTATTGGATTGTATTCAATTACATTCACCAAGTGGGTAGGTATCTGGCGGTATATTTTTGTCAGTGCTTCAGCATCTTCAATGGAGTCATTGAGGTCTTTAAAAAGAATATACTCCAGGGTGATGTCATTTTTAGTTTTATCGTAAAAATAATTCAACGCCTCTACCAATGTATTGATGCTATTGGTTTCATTGATGGGCATTATCTGGTTGCGTTTTTTATCATCTGCAGCATGCAGTGAAAGTGCAAGATTGAATCTTACCCTATCATCGCCCAGTTGTTTGATTTGCTTGGCCACGCCGGCGGTTGAAACGGTGATTCTTTTTGGGCTCATCGCCATGCCATCATTGGCTATTAATTTGTCGATGGATTTTAAAACATTTTTATAATTTAAAAGGGGTTCGCCCATACCCATAAAAACTACGTTGGAAAGTTTTTTGTCAAATGTTTTTTCTGATTGCTGGTTAATGAAAGCTACCTGATTGTATATCTCATCATAATCCAAATTTCTTTTTCGTTCCATGGTGCCAGTAGCACAAAATTTGCAGCTCAGGCTACAACCAATTTGGGAAGATACACAGGCGGTGTTGCGCTTTTCGGTAGGTATTAATACGCCCTCAATCATGTGACCGTCAAAGGTCATGAACCTAGATTTAACGGTTCCGTCACTGCTAAATTGGGTAGTATTTACGGTAAGGGCGGGTAATTCGAATTTTTCGGCGAGGTGCGCGCGCAGTTCTTTGGAAATATCTGTCATGTCCTCAAAACTTTGTGCATTTTTTTTCCAAAGCCATTCATGCACTTGCTTGGTGCGAAATTTCTTTTCGCCGATGGTCTCAAAATGTTTCGTCAATTCCTCCAAACTCAGGTGGCGAATGTTTTGTTTTACTGCTATCATGGTGCAAAGATACCTAACTTACTGTATTGCCCAATGGAGCTCCTTTGCTGAAATGATTTTAAAGGATTTTCATTGCTCGCGATAAAATTGAGCAGCGGCCTTTGGAACAGGGTGTGAGATAGGTCTGGTAAATAGTATTTCTTATGGATGAAGGAAGGTGGCTAATTTTTCAAATTCAACCACTTCCTGCAGCCCGGAACTCAGATTTTTTACCAGGCAATGTTGCTGTTCTATTTCCTTGCTGCCAATAATGATGACATATTCAATGTTTTTCTTCTCCGCATAACTGAACTGTTTGGCAATTTTTGCAAATTCATGGTACATTTCGCAGGAAATCCCTTTTTCTCTCAATTGCTGCATTATGCCAAATGCAAAAAGGGACTCAGCTTCACCCATATGAAAGAAAAGGGCTTTGGATCCTTTTTGGACATCCTTTGGAAAAAGTTGTAGTTCTTCCAGCACATCATAAATTCTGTCTACCCCAAAACTAATACCAACCCCTGCGATACCAGGCACTTCAAATAAACTGGTAAGGTCATCATATCTTCCACCACCACCAATGCTTCCCATTTGAACTTCTGGGGGAGCCTTTGCCTCAAATATGATTCCGGTATAATAATTCAGTCCCCTGGCGAGGGTAAAGTCAATTGCTAGGTGGATATTGCT
>CANJDY010000390.1 GCA_947472635.1 Chitinophagaceae bacterium | reverse complement strand
GTTAGACATGAATTTCCCCTTTCATATAAAAAACACAGTTCCCACTTATCAGAACCCTGCTGCCTGTATTTTGACACCACAATTCACCCCCTCTTTTGGATAACTGTTTCGCATACAAGGTGTCCTTTCCTAATTTTTCTGCCCAAAAAGGAATAAGGGTTGAATGAGCCGAACCGGTTACAGGGTCTTCGGGAATAGTACAATTAGGCATAAAGAATCTTGAAACAAAATCGCTATCCTTTCCAGGAGCAGTTACTATGATTCCGACTACATCAATTTGATTAATAAGGGAGAAGTCGATCTCTAGGTTCATCACTTCTTTTTCAGTAGCTACTTCCACCACATAATCGCGACTTTTATATACCCCCAAAGGATCCTTAATTCCCAATCCCTGTAAAAGTTGGTCAGGATATTCCGTTACCCTTTCCGGCATTCGGGAAGGAAAATTTAATTGAAATTGATTGCCATTTCGAGTGATGACCAATTCGCCGCTTGTTGAATAAAAAAGCAACTCCTTTTTTGAATACCCTAAAAATTCATATAGCACAAAGGCACTTGCCAAGGTAGCATGACCACAGAGGTCTATTTCAAATTCAGGCGTAAACCACCGAATATGGTAACCATTTCCCTTAGGTACAAAAAATACGGTTTCTGCTAAATTATTTTCCAAAGCAATTTGCTGCATCAACCAATCCTCCAACCAGGTTTCTAAGGGAATAACTGCTGCCGGATTGCCACCAAAAAGCCTGCTGGTAAATGCATCTATTTGGTAGAGGGTTAACTTTGGCATATCAAATTATTGAATGATAAAACAATAAGTAACTAAATGAAAAACAAATTTTGGAGTTATTAATATTAGTAAAAGTTCAAGTAGCTTGTTGAAAAAAATGAAAACGGTATTACAGATTTCTTTTCTACATGGAACCTGTAATTTACCAATGAACCGATCCCTTATTCTGCCATCATTTCCTTTACCACCCTTACCACGTCTTCTGTATTGGGCTTGCTAAAATAATCGCCATCACTAGAGTAGGAAGGACGATGAGCCTTTGCAGTAATGGTTCTAGGAGATACATCCAAATACTTATACCCAGCTTGCTCTTCCATTACCTTATTGAACATAAATGCAGCCGCACCCCCTGGCACATCCTCGTCTACAAAAACAATCCGGTTAGTTTTTTTAAGCGACTCCACTATTAGATGATGGATATCAAAAGGCAATAAAGTTTGTACATCAATTACCTCACAACTGATTTGCATTCTTTCGAGTGTTTCAGCAGCTTCCAATACGATCCTTAAAGTGGCTCCATAGGTAACTAGGGTAATATCCCTGCCTTCTTTAACAGTCTCGGGTGTACCCAATGGCACAGTAAAGGTTAATAGATTTGTAGGTAGTTTTTCCTTAAGGCGATAACCATTTAAACATTCAATCATTACGGCAGGGTCATTGGATTGAAGAAGGGTATTGTACATCCCTACAGCTTGCACCATATTACGGGGAACACAAATGTACATACCCCTTAAAGAATTGATAATCATCCCCATCGGAGACCCACTATGCCATATACCTTCCAAACGATGCCCTCTAGTACGGACAATGAGCGGACAACTTTGTCCGCCGGCAGTACGATAATGGGTAGTGGCGCAATCATCACTTAAAGTTTGCAACCCATATAGCATGTAGTCGAGGTATTGAATTTCGGCAATAGGCCTCAATCCTCTCAACGCTAAGCCAATTCCTTGACCCATGATAGATAATTCTCGAATACCCGTATCAAAAATTCGCTCGGTACCATATTTTTCCTGAAGGCCACTAAACCCTTGGTTTACGTCCCCTATCAATCCTACATCTTCGCCGAAAGCAGTTACCTTATCATTGGTTGCAAAAAGTTGATCAAAATACTTATTCAATACCTCATAGCCATTCACCATTTTGTCATTTTGGTTAAATACGGGCTTTACTTCTTCCACCTTCAACGCAGCCTTTGGGCCCTCATTATAAAGAAGGGTATTGTACAATACGGCATTCTTTGCAGTAAGCTCCTTGTAATAATTACGTACATCATCAGCAGCATTGCTATTGCCAGCAATATCCAAACTGGTGGCCAAACATTTCATTAAATCACGGCGAAGGGGCTCTTTGCTAGCTCCTAATTCTGTAGCCATTTGAGTAATACTGGTTGCATTTTCTGAAGTCAACTTGTCTGCGAGCGATTGCATCAGTGTAATCCCGGTTTGTACCTGCTGCTTCAAAGGTGCTACATATTTTTCCCAGGCTTTTTGCTTGCTTTCTTTAATCAATAGTTTGGCATTCATTTCTATCTCCAAAAGTTCATGTTCCTCTGCCAGCGAATTATCTAATAACCAAGCCCTCATTTGACGGTTACAATCCCATTCCTTTTCCCAAGCCAGCCGTTCCGGTGTTTTATACCTTTCATGACTACCCGAAGTGGAGTGTCCCTGGGGTTGGGTAATCTCTTCAATATGAAAAATTGCAGGGGTATGGGTATCCCTTATTTTTTGAATGGCTGTTTCAAGCACTTCGCACATGCCTGCGTAATCCCAACCTTTCAAATTGTAAATATCAATTCCATTGGTACCCTCTTTTTTTTGCATCCCCCGTAGTGCAGCAGAAATGGACCCCTTGGTAGTTTGCAGCTTCTTTGGCACTGAAATGCCATAACCGTCATCCCATACAAAAATAGCCAAGGGTACTTGCAGTACTCCGGCAGCATTCACCCCTTCCCAAAAATGCCCTTCAGAAGTTGATGAATCCCCAATGGTACAGAAACAAACTTCGTTTCCATTATCGCTTAAATGAGTATGCTTTTTAAAAACAGGTGAATTTCGGAATAGTTTGGATGCCAATGCTAAACCTAATGCTCTGGGCATTTGTCCGGCGGTAGGTGCCATATCACTGCTACTATTTTTTATATTCACCAAATCAAGCCAATCACCCTCTTTATCTACTATTTTGGTAGAAAAATGAGCGTTCATCTGACGGCCAGCACTAAATGGATCATGCTCAATATTGGGATCAGAAAATAACTGCGAAAAATATTGTTCCACTGTAGCTACACC
>CANJDY010000389.1 GCA_947472635.1 Chitinophagaceae bacterium | reverse complement strand
GGGCCCCCAGTTTTTAGGGGATAAATCGGTAGAATCTATCAAACACGCCCTCTCCGAAGGAAAACGCTTAGGGATTAAAATGGGTATGGTAGCATCGAGTGGATGGAATGCGGGTGGCTCATGGGTAACTCCAGCATGGGCAGCAAAAGAACTCTATTTTTCGGAATTTAAAATAAATGGTTCTCAATCTTTTTCTGGGGCCTTGCCTTTTCCTGCTGTTGCTAAGGAATGTCCCAAAGACAAAGATGGAATTCCTGTTTTCTTCAAAGAAATTGCCGTTTTGGCAATTCGCGACAGGCCTGATAAGACAATAAAAGCACTTACTGATATTGTTATTCTCAATAATAAATTTGACGGTAAAGTGTTGAAATGGGAAGTCCCGCAAGGAAACTGGATCTTACTCAGGGTTATCTGCTCAAACACCGGTCAACACCTGGTTGTACCCAGTCCAAATTCAGATGGCCTTTTTATAGATTTCTTCGATCCTAGGGCAACAATCAAACATTTGAGTTATATTCTTGGTCGCCTAGGTATTACCAAAGAGAATGCTAGGCAATCCGGTTTGGATTATTTAGAATTTGACAGCATGGAATTAAGTGATGGCACTCCTTGGACGGATTCGATGGACAGTGTTTTTTATGCCCATAACAAATATAATATCCTTCCCTATCTGCCAGCATTTGCCGGATGGAAACTGCCCGATGGCAATGAACATTTTCTTTACCAATTCAAAAAAACGGTAAGTGATTTGCTTATTTTTAGCCATTATACTACCGGCAGGGACTTTCTTGCTGGTTATGGCATGGAACTGGTGGCCGAAGCCGGAGGACCTGGTCCACCAATTTGGAATTCCTGTCCTGTAGAATCACTGAAAGCTTTGGGGAATGCAAGCATTCCTAGGGGTGAATTCTGGGTTCGCAATCGGTACAACATATTTCTAGTAAAGGAAATAGCGAGTGCTTCACATATTTATGGACAGGGTATTGTGGATGCTGAGTCTTTCACCACTTGGAGAAGATGGAAAGACGCTCCTCATGATTTGAAAAAAGACGTAGATCGTGCTTTTTGTGAAGGTTTGAATTCTGTTACCATTCACGCTTTCGCCAATACACGTCCGGAGCATGGGTTACCCGGAAGGAGCTATCACGCAGGTATCGATATCAATCCCACAGCAACCTGGTGGGGGCAATCAAAACCATTCATGGATTATTTGTCGCGATGTTCCTTTATGCTGATGCAAGGGAAATTTGCTGCTGATGTTGCTTGGTATTATGGTGACAAGTCGCCTAATTTTTTTCCGGAAATTCAGGGGGCTACCGATAGCCCAAGACCAGAAGGCTTGAGTGCTGGATATGATTTTGACATAATCAATTCGGATGTATTGCTGAACCGCATGGAAGTATCAAAAGGAAAATTGATGCTTCCCGATGGTTTGAATTATAAGCTGTTAGTGATACCAAACAGAAAGGATATCCCCATCGATATTGTGAAAAAGGTCGAAAAATTGATAGCCAATGGAGCCAATGTTTTAATCCAGCATCCAGCGATTGCAAAGTTAATTACCGGCAATGCATTCAAAAATATAAGCATAGATGAAGCATTAGCCCGATTATCTGTTGCAAAAGACTTTACTGCAGATCCTGCTAAACTGGACTTTATCCACCGGACAAGCGGTAAAACGGAAATATATTTTGTAAGAAACAAAACCGGACAGGCGATAACTGAAACTTGTGAATTCAGGATAGAGAATGGAAAGCCTGAGTTTTGGGATCCAGTTTCCGTCAAACAATATATTTTATCAGCTGTCAAAGGAAATGGTAAAACTAGTACAAAACTTCAGTTACCACCTTATGGATCATGCTTTGTGATCTTCAATGCTGCGGAAAGTCGTCAGCTGGCTAATTTCAACAGTTCTAGGGATAGTAAAATTGCTGAAGTAAAAGGTCCTTGGACGTTGTTTTTTCCCGAAAAATGGGGTGCTCCTGCTTCTGTTGAGCTCAATGACCTAATTTCCTGGACCGATCATGCCAATGAAGGAATCAAATATTTTTCGGGTACTGCATCCTATAAAAACAGTTTTTACATTCCGAAGCTATCGCAGGATAGAAAAAAACGTATCAGCCTCGATTTAGGGGAAGTATTGGATGTGGCAGAAGTCTTTGTCAATGGAAAATCTGCGGGCATAGTATGGACCAAGCCGTTTAGAATAGATATTCAAGACTTGGTAAAACAGGGCAAAAACGATCTAGAAATCAGCATTACCAATATGTGGATTAATCGATTGACAGGAGATATGCATTTGCCGGCTGATAAGAGATTTTGTAAAACGAATCAGCCTTTTATTACCAAAGATCGTTCACAAATAGATGATGACTATAAGAAGTCGTTCCTTATGATTCAACCTTCAGGCCTGATTGGACCTGTTTACTTAACAGAATGAGGGAAAGGGAACACCCGAAAAACTGGGCTTACTGAATTTGACATCAATTAATGCCTTGCTTATTTTGCTATAATATATTGCTATTAAAAATTTAATAAGAATATTTATTAAATACAATCTAAAGATAATCAATCAATTACTGATTCTATTTTCATTTATTATTTATACTAGCAGTTCGGGGTTATAAGCCTTTCCATTTAAAGGGAAACTGGGAGATGCCAGTAGTTTGACTCTATTTGGCAAGTACATAGTTGCAAATCTTTCAGCGTATATCGTTTCTATAAGGTTGGATAAAATTTAGGAAGTTGATTAAATATATCAGCCTCAATAGTTAGTAGCTGCTGAATGAAATAAAATTCCAAACTTTTTGCGTTAGAACTACTGAGCATTTATAAGATGTAAGGTTATTTTTTCTTTAAGGAATTTTCGGTTATAATTATATGATAATGGGATTATCCTTTTGTTCACTGATTTATTTTATTCTTTTAACAGAGTGAAAAAGAACGAAAAATTTATCTTAAGTAAGGATAATATACAATATGACAATATTTAATAAGTATTGATTAAAAAATGGTAAGATTAGTTTTAAATATACTTTTAAATTTATGAAATAGGTTTCTATGATGAATTGGGAGGGCGTTATTTCC
>CANJDY010000388.1 GCA_947472635.1 Chitinophagaceae bacterium | reverse complement strand
ATATACCATAATAGCAGGACGGTTTAACCTACCCATCGCCATAATAGAACCGGGCATATTTTTATCACATCCAGGTATTGCAATCAATGCGTCATAATATTGAGCACCACAAACTGTTTCAATTGAATCAGCAATAATATCTCGACTAACGAGTGAGTACCGCATACCGGGAGTTCCGTTGCTCATACCGTCACTTACCCCAATGGTATGAAAAGTAAGACCAACCATATCATTTTCCCAAACACCCTCCTTGACTAATTTAGCCAAATCGTTCAAATGCATATTACAGGTATTGCCATCGTACCCCATACTAACCACTCCTACCTGCGCCTTGGCTAGATCTGCATCGGTAAGGCCAATACCATAAAACATGGCTTGTGCAGCAGGCTGGGTTTGATCCTGCGTAATAGTTTTACTGTACTTATTTATCTCCATAATGCGTTTTTTAAGAATTAAATTGCTACTACTTTATTTTTATATGCCTGCTGTATTTTACTTCCTAAGCTATCCTTCCAATTCTTTTTAAAGGGAATATTATCTAGGCTCTCCCATCCGATAATTTCTGCGGCTGTTCCACAAAAGAACACTGCATCAGCCCCTTTCAATTCTTCAAGGGTAATTAATTTTTCTTCTACCGGCAAATTTAGTTCACCGCAAATTTCCAACACCGTTGCCCTTGTAATACCTGGTAAAATATTTCCGATTGCAGGGGTAAATAAATGTCCCTCCTTTTCATAAAAAACATTTGCTCCCGGCCCTTCGGCAACATGACCATTCATATCAGTTAACAAAGCTTCATCATATCCATTTGCTTTGGCCTCCTGGCTTGCCAAAATTGAATTCACATAATGGCCAGACGCTTTTGCAGTTATCTTAAACCCCTTGGGATTAGGCCTTTGAAATGAAGAAGTCATTACCCTCAATAACTTTTCGCCCAAAAAAGGTTGCATCTCCCATGCCTGAATAGTAATATAAGATGCTGTATTCTCTACAAAACTCATATTAGCAGGCGCAAAAACCAACGGACGGATATACGCATCCTGCAGATTATTTATTTTCAATACCTCATAAGTAGCTGCAATCAATTCTTCCACCGTCCAATGGTAAGGAAGGTTAATGGCAACTGCTGAATTTCTTAACCGCTCAAAATGCTGCTCCGCCTTAAATATTTTTGTTTCACCTGCCTCATTTTTATAAGAACGTATCCCTTCAAAAACACTATAGCCATAATGCAACGACTGGCTGTAAAGATCCATCTTTGCCTCTGCAGCTTTTATAATAGCTCCATTTAAATACAGAACCGTGTTTTCGTTATAATAAGTAGCCATAATTTTACGATTCCAAGAACCTTCTTTTTAAATATATAAACTTATTTCCCTTGCAGCCAAATACGCTATTAGCAATAGACTAGATAATCGTCGACTTGCGCAATTCAATATTTTGCTGATTAATATCCCCAGAGATTCTTCCACTTACATAATCACATACCAATTCCCCAACGGTGGAAGTAAAATAAAAATTGACCGGATCAATATCTCTGGTAACAAATAAATGAGCAATCGTCCATTCCACAGCATCCCTCACTAGTGAAGCTTCTTGAGTTAAATTAAAATAGTCGAGCATCATAGCAGCCGACAATATCGACCCCAATGGATTGGCAATATCTTTTCCGGCCGCCTGAGAAAAAGAACCATGAATGGGTTCAAACAATGCGTTTGAATTTCCAAAGGAAGCCGAGGGTAACAATCCCAAAGAGCCACAGATCACGCTCGCTTCATCGCTAATAATATCTCCAAATAAGTTATCAGTTAAAATAACGTCAAACTGTTTTGGATTTAGAATAATCTGCATCGCTGCATTATCAATAAATAAAAAATTAAGCTGCACATCAGGATAAGATGGGGCCATTTGCTGCACCACTTTTCTCCAAAGTCGAGAGGTTTCCAATACATTCGCCTTATCAACTAGGGTAAGTTTCTTTTTTCTTTTTTGAGCTGCCTGAAATGCTAGGTGAGCAACCCGTTCAACTTCTTCCTGGCTATAGGCACACTCATCGGATGCCCAGGTTTGGTCAGCATTTGTTTTCTTTTCTCCAAAATAAATCCCCCCCGTTAATTCACGATAAATAACAAAATCTACCTGTTCGAGGTATTTCTTTTTTAAAGGCGACAAATGATGCAAGGAGGAATAGGCAGTAACGGGTCTTATATTGGCAAAGAGTTGCAAAGACTTGCGCAACTTAAGTAACCCTTGCTCGGGCCTTACCTTTGCTGTTGGATCATTGTCATAAGCAGGATGTCCGATAGCACCAAAGAGCGTTGCATCACTATTCAAACAAACCTTCACCGTTTCATCCGGCAATGGATTACCGGTTTGATCAATAGCTGCAGCACCCATTAAACAATAGGTAAAGTTAAATTGATGACCAAATTTTTCAGCAACGGTATCCAATACTTTTACAGATTGCTGCGTTACCTCCGGCCCGATGCCATCCCCAAAAATTACTGCTACATTTTTAATCATTCCGTACCGTTTTTCAACAGGAAGTTTAGTTATTGTTATTCGTATTCTTTAGTCAAATCCAACAGGGCATCGCTACACAACTTCTCCCATATGCGCCTTTGCCAAAACATGCAGATCTTCTTCCATCACCTCTTTCTTGCTATCTGCCACTAGTAAAAACTCTTGATATAATTGATCAATGTCATTGCGATTGAATGAATAACCCAATTTATGAAAACGATGGGCCAATGCACTTCGTCCACTCCTTGCTGTTAGTACAATCTTTGAAGCCTCGGCCCCTACTTCTACGGGGTCGATGATTTCATACGTCAACGAATCTTTCAAAAACCCATCTTGGTGAATACCAGAAGAATGAGAAAAGGCATTGGATCCTACAATAGCCTTATTGCATTGTACTGGCATACGCATGGTATCTGCCACCAATAGGCTCATAGGATTTAACAATTTGGCATTTACACCAGTATGAAAACCAAGATTTTTATGTTGTTGAATGATCATTACTACTTCTTCCAAGGAGGTATTGCCTGCTCTTTCACCCAGCCCATTGATGGTACATTCTATCTGCCTTGCCCCATT
>CANJDY010000387.1 GCA_947472635.1 Chitinophagaceae bacterium | reverse complement strand
TCACTTGAAAAAGAAGTGGAATCCTAAAATGTTGCCTTACATTTTTGCTGAGAAAAAAGGTATCCACATCATTGACCTGAATAAAACCGTAGAAGGTTTACAGGAAACTGCTGCTGCATTGAAATCAATTGCAAAAAGCGGAAAGAAAATAATGTTTGTAGCTACCAAAAAACAAGCAAAAGAAATCGTTTCTGATTGTGCAAAACGCATCAATATGCCTTTCGTAACAGAGCGTTGGTTAGGTGGTATGCTTACCAATTTTAACACGGTTCGTAAAAGTGTTAAAAAAATGCAGAGCATCGAAAAAATGCTGAACGATGGTAGTATTGATAATCTGACCAAAAAAGAGCGTTTAACACTTACGCGCGATAAGGATAAAATGGAAAAAGTGTTGGGCGGTATTGCTCAAATTAGCCGTGTACCGGCCGCCTTGTTTTTGGTGGACATAGGGCATGAGCATATTGCATTAGCAGAAGCCAAGCGCTTGAATATTACCACATTTGGTATGGTAGATACCAATTGTGATCCTAATAAAGTTGAATTTGCTATTCCTGCAAATGACGATGCAACCAAATCAATCGCTATCATTGTAAACTACATTGCAGCTGCTATTGCAGAAGGTTTGGCAGAGCGTCAGGCAGAGAAGGATGAAGATGACAGCAGCAGTGATAGTGAAGAAAGTGCAGAAGCAAAAGCAGCTCGTTTTGAACAAAAAGCAGACGGTGGAGATGATAGAAATAAAAGGGCAAAAGGTGCTGCACCGGCTAAACGTCGTATTGCAGGTCCAGGTGCAGGCGGAAGAAAGCCAGCTGGTGGTGGAGCAGCCGGACCAAGATAGAAAGTGACTCAATAGTGCTTTCGTTATTGGTAGCTTACCGGTAACTTTATTGTACAAAATGTTCACGATTGATCTTTTAGTTCTTACTTTAAAAAATTTATAATTCAGCAAAAATTCATTTGTGTAACTACAAATGAATTTTTGTATTTAAAAATATTATTATGAGTGCAACTATAACAGCAGCAGATATTAATAAATTGCGTCAGTCAACAGGTGCAGGCATGTTGGATTGCCGTAAAGCATTGACAGAAAGTAACGGTGATTTTGAAGCAGCCATTGATTGGTTGCGTAAACAGGGTCAAAAGGTAGCTGCTAAACGCAGTGATCGGGAAGCAAAAGAGGGTGTGATTTTAGCAAAAACCACAGCGGATAACAAAACTGGTATGATTGTTTGTATCAGTTGCGAAACTGATTTTGTGAGTAAAAATGCTGAGTTTGTAGCATTTTCTCAAAGTATTATGGATGCAGCCATCGCCAATAATGTAAGTTCTGCAGAAGCTTTAAATGAAGTTGAAATCAATGGAACAAAAGTTGCCGAATTAATCAATGATAAATTGGCTGCTATTGGAGAAAAAATTGCTATCAAATTTGAACGTGTAGAAGCAGCTTATGTTGCCTCTTATATACATGGAGCTAATCGCATGGGTGTATTGGTAGGTTTTAATAAAGAAGCTGGCGACGCAGGTAAGGATGTAGCCATGCAAATTGCTGCAATGAATCCACTGGCGGTTGACGAGACTTCCATTGCCCCCGAAACTATTGCTAGGGAAAGAGAGATCGCCATTGAGCAAATTAAAGCCGAAGGTAAGCCAGCAGAAATGGCCGAGAAGATTGCCGTAGGAAAAGTCAATAAATTTTTTAAGGACAATACCTTGATGGCACAAGCCTTTGTAAAAGATAATAGCAAAAGTGTTGCTGATTATCTAAAAAGTATCGATGCTGATTTAAAGGTGACCGAATTCAAAAGGGTAGCCCTAGGTTAATCCGAATAATAGTTAGAAAAGCGAAACGAAAGTTTCGCTTTTTTTATGCCTCTAGTTGCTATTTACTAGATTAGTACGTATGCTTCCTTTTTAATGGATAGCAGCTTAAAACTGTTTATTGTAGGCATCTCTTTCAATAATGACAGTAAAATAATTTTAAAAATATATCTTCGTTAAAATTTTAACAATATGATACCAAAATTTAAGCGCGTACTTCTCAAGCTTTCCGGCGAATCTTTGATGGGGGATAAAAATTTCGGTTTAGATAGCCAGGTAATCAGTCGGTATGCGAAGGATATTAAAAGTATTATTGATTTGGGTGTTCAGGTAGCGATTGTAATAGGAGGGGGTAATATTTACCGCGGGATGAATGAGGCGGAAACAGGTATCGAGCGGGCACAAGGTGACTATATGGGCATGTTGGCTACGGTGATTAATGGAATGGCCTTACAAAGTGGATTGGAGAAGGAGGGAGTTTATACACGCTTACAAAGTGCCATTAAAATGGAGCAAATTGCAGAACCCTATATTCGTCGAAGGGCAATCAGGCATTTAGAAAAAGGAAGGGTAGTAATTTTTGGCGCAGGTACCGGCAATCCCTATTTTACCACTGATACGGCGGGTTCATTAAGGGCAATTGAAATACAAGCAGATGTAATCCTAAAGGGCACAAGGGTAGACGGTATCTATTCTGCTGATCCTGAAAAGGACCCCGCTGCAACCAAGTTTTCTAAAATTTCCTTTGCAGAATGCATCAATAAAAATTTGAAGGTCATGGATATGACCGCATTTACCTTGTGCATGGAAAATGAACTGCCCATTATTGTATTTGATATGAATACTCCTGGTAATTTATTTAGAGTGATTGTTGGGGAAAAGGTAGGCACCTTGGTTAAGGGCTAATTAAACGTAAGGTGAATGGTGAATGATGAATGGTGAATGGTGAATGGGCAAAGTTTCGTGCTGCAAGTTCGCTCATTCCCAGCAACGTCTCCATAGCGGAGCCTTTGCTTTATCACAATGGCTCCATGGGACGTTGCGTCGATAAAGTGACTTTTTTTTTAACTTTTGCTCCGGAGGAGCAGCCTATTGATAGCCACCAACAAAATTAATATTTGCTCCATAGGAGCAACCTATTCTACCGATCCCTTGCAATTATATTTCCAATGCACATCCAAATGGGTTACCCCGCTGGGGTAATTTTCATTATGAATCATTCTACCAATAGATTGCACCGCTGGTGCAAGAATAAAGAACAGGTGGAATGGTGAATGGTGAAT
>CANJDY010000386.1 GCA_947472635.1 Chitinophagaceae bacterium | reverse complement strand
GGTCGCTCCAGCGGATCTTCAATAATTCATTGTTGCCATTTAAGACTACATAAAGAAAAAGTACTCCCTGCTCCCTTGAAATTTCGATTTCATTGGGAAGCGCATTCGAGGCTGGACTTATTTTTCCAATTGGAAAGTCTGAAAAATTGGTGAAGCCATCCTTTCTCCATTCTGCAATCATTATGGCCGATTTGCTGCCCCCTCTTTCCGCTGCACTCCATACCACCCAGGTTTTTCCATCTTCTGTAAATGAGCGGATTCCAGAATAGGTGCTCATATAATTGCCATAACGAGCAATATCTGAAAAGGTCCAACGACTGATGATCTTTTTTTGAATGGCATCCATTGCTACAATACCATACCGATCTTCGATGACCAGTTTACCATCCTTGCTTAATATTGCCGCGTCTAGTGCGTGATTTTCCATATCAGGATTGCCAAAGCGAATCACCGTTCCAGCGGAATGAATAATCCGGTTAAAAGGCATCAATCGAAGGGAATCATTTTGCCTTCTCAGGAAATCTGACAAAGCCTCAATATGGTCGGTATTGAGATAATCGATTTGTAGATTGATTAGTTCCTTCCATGCTGATGGGAAATCGGGTGTTGCCCAGAAACGGATGGGCTTTTTTAATTGATGCACTTTTTCCACCAACGCGGTAATGATTTGCCGATCCGACTCAGGTAAGGAGCTTTTCCCATTCCACTTACTATATTCTTTAAAATCATTGCTTAGCATTGCGATTCTAGTTAAGCTAGCCTTGCTGTAATCCTTATTAAGTCGGCCATCAAACCAAATAAAGGATGGATAGGAGATATAACTGCTTTCTGCAGGTCTATTGCCAGTAATGACAATGCGGATTTTTGGATTTTGAATAATGGCTGGGAATTTTTTTAATAGCTTCACTAGTGCATTGAGCGTTAGTACGCTATCCGTTTTTATGTCAATCAGCAATTGAAGTTTTTTGTTTGGGTCTTTGTAAGGGGATCCTCCGTTTTGCTTAATATAATTGGTTAAAGGTGCTAGGTACAGTGTTTCTAGGGATCGGGTTTTGATCAGGTGTGCTGAATCATGGCCAACAAGTAACAACCCGCTCCAAAGGTGAATATCTGCTTCGATAGAGCCAAACTGCTCGTGATAAGCCTGAAAAAAAGGGGTAGACTGCTCATAATCATTGTGTGAATGCGCATTGGCAGCAGTATAAACTTCTACTTGTCCAAATATTGGTGCAAAAAAAGAAGCGCAGAGAAGCAACGAAATTAATTTTTTAAGGCTCATAGTATTATTTCAATTTAAATCCACTCAATATTAATTCATATTTGGCTGATTTTGCTTTTTTTGACTTATAGAGAGATTATTTTAAGTTTAAGTTTTAGGTATTCTTCCATGTGATAAGGTAGTTTACTGCCTGTTTAATTTGCACAACCGGTTGTGCAAAAAATATTGTATAATTATTTTTATAGTTTAAATAATTGTAATATAATTGCCAAGTAAATTGTACCAAAAAACGGAGGATACCTATTTCAACTGTTTGCTGGATTATGAACTAGAAATTCCAAAAGTCAATACTGTCGGTCATTTTAACAGATTGTAGCAATAACCGTAGCAGTGAGTTGGAATTTTACTGGGTTATATTTTGGGGCAGTTTAAATAGGAGACTACTCCTTTACAATCAAGGTTTTTGTAGAAGTAATTCCATTGAAATGCGTAAATTGATGGCAATAAAACGCAAATTGACTTTGGTTGATTTGTTGTTGGTTATATATTTGATAAGATTATTGGCACTAAAACCAATAATTGACGATTGAATATTGCTTTTTATTTTTTTACTATATTTTAACAATGGTTTACTTAAAGTAAATAAATTTGGGGTTATTGTTATAATTGGTTTACTTTAACTTAACTTTCAATTAACGATTTGTTAAAATCACAAAAATATCTTTGCAACCCAAACAAAAAATAGGGGTATAAAATCAGGCCCCAACAAGTTTACCAGGCTACAAACATTGGCGCAGAATCTAATAGGGCAATAAAGGAATTAACAATACGCTTACCATAATCTACTATTACAATTAAATTAACCTTAACAACAAACTATGAGTCTACTAAAACATGACAAGTCTCCTTCTGAAATGAAATATTTCATAAGGAATGCAGGATGGTTGGGATTTTTATTTATCCTACTATCTTTTGCAAGTCCCATGGCTGTATTGGCCACTGGAATTACTACAAAAATTTCCTTTAAAATTTCTGATAAGGGAATTTCTGGTAAAGTGACCGATGAAACTACTGGCGGAGGCCTTAGCGGCGCTAGTATTACTGTAAAAGGAGCTGGTACCAGTACAATCTCAGATGCACAAGGAAACTATTCTATTAAAGTATCTGACGAAAATGCCTTACTGGTTTTCACCTTTGTTGGTTATGCAAGTCAAGAAATAGCGGTAAAAGGAAAAACTACCATTAATGTGGCACTTAAACCAGCTGCTGCAGACCTTGCTCAGGTAGTAGTGATGGGATATGGTACGCAGAGTAAAAAGGATGTAACCGGTGCGGTTAAGTCCATCAAAAGCGAATCATTTAATCGTGGTATCATTAACGGGGTTGAGCAGTTGCTTCAGGGCAAGGCCGCCGGAGTAAATGTTACTTCTTCTACAGGTGAGCCAGGCGCATCAATTGGAATCACCGTTCGTGGACCAGGTGGCCTAAGGGGTACCTCTCCACTTTTTGTGGTAGATGGTGTTCCAGGTGGAACCTATAGCCCAGATGATATTGAGTCTATTGATGTATTGAAAGATGCATCGGCCACCGCCATTTATGGTTCGCGCGGTGCCAATGGTGTAATTCTGATTACCACCAAACGTGGTAAGGCAGGTGTTGGTAAAATCAATTTCAATACAAGCTGGGGTATTTCTACACTTGCCAAAGCACTTCCTATTTTCTCTACTGCTGATTATAAAAAACAGGTAGTGGCAGCAGGCGGCATATTAGTTGACAAGGGTGGTAATACCGATTGGCAGAAGGAGATTACAAGGTCTGCGAATACTCAAAATCATAATCTTAATTTAAGCGGCGGCGCAGATAAGCTTACTTATTACGCTTCTTT
>CANJDY010000385.1 GCA_947472635.1 Chitinophagaceae bacterium | reverse complement strand
ATGAAATAATAGACACTTGTAAAAACATAGTGTTTTACAAAGTACAGCGGAATGGATACAATGTTGGTAATGATCCACCAATACCAGCTTTCAATTTTTTTCTTTGTCATCAGCCACATGCCGGTGAAAGCGGAAGCGCTTGCAAAGGCATCAGCCCAAGGAATCGCCTCGGGTGCAAAATTAGTTTTCAAATAGGCCAATGCCCAATAGATGACTAGGTAAAAGGCAGCAAAAATCCCTAGCTGCGTCATCCATTCCTTTTTAGTGCTGGAGGTTATTTGTAAAACCATCTTTTTATTAGCGTCTTTTTTTGCCCACCATATCCAACCATATATACTCATTACAGAATAATAAAAATTTACACTAGCTTCGCCCAACAGACCACCCCGAAAGCTAAGGAAAATATAAAAAAGGGTGTTTATTAACCCTGTTGGGTAAACCCAAATATTTTCTTTTCTTGAAAACCATACACTGATAATACCCGCAAGAACTGCAATATATTCTATCCAGCCGGTATGCTTACTATCCTCAATAAATGACCGGTATATTTCTTGTAAACTCATGTGTAAATTAATGAATCATCAAATTATAACTTTACCAAAAAACCGCCTCAGAAAAAACAAATTAATAGCGTTCATTGGAGGGCGTTATTGAAAAAATTTTCTTATTTCATTGAAAAGGGTTAAAGAACCGAATACAATCATTAATAGGGCTACCACGCTGCCGGCGATAAGATATCCTTTGGGGTGTTGATAGTTTTTCATGATACGGGCTTTAGTGGCAGCTATCAAAAGTATTCCGAGTGAAAACGCAAGAATAAACCCATTAAAAGCTCCTGCAAATATCAGCACTTTGATGGGCTTACCAAAAAATGAAAATATCAATGCGGCAGAAATGATAAATCCAATAATAAAATAATTTTTATTTTTATCAATAATTGGATGAAAAGATTGTGCAAAAGAAACGGAAGTAAAGGATGCGCCAACAATGGAAGTAACGGCTGCTGCCCAGATAACGATTCCAAAAAACTTATAACCTAAGTTTCCTGCCGCCAGATGAAAAACGGAGGCGGCCGGATTACTAGCATCAATTGTTAATCCTTGCATAACCACTCCAAGCGTAGCTAAAAACAATAGAATGCGCATAACGGAAGCTACTCCGATTGCAGTTAAGGCGCTTTTGCTAACCTGCTTGACATTGTCAACACCGCTGATACCGGCATCTAGTAAACGATGAGCACCTGCAAATGTGATATATCCTCCTATGGTTCCACCAACGATTGTAACAATTGACATAAAATCAATATTATCCGGAACAAATGTTTTATGTACCGCTTCACCAAGTGGTGGATGAGAGGCAATGACTACGTAGAGGGTTAACCCAATCATACAAAATCCAAGAATTTTAGAAATCCCATCCATTGCCTTGCCTGCATCTTTAAAAAGAAAAATTAAAACACCAACGGCTGCACTGATTAGGGCACCCGTTACTACGTCTATTCCAAATAGTACATTTAGTCCTAACCCACCACCCGCAATGTTTCCAATATTAAAAACCATTCCCCCGCTGATAATAAGTATCGAAAGAAAGCCACCTAGTCCCGGCATAAGCTCGTTGGCGATAGTCTGTGCGGGTTTGCCTGCTGCCGTGATTATTCTCCAAACATTTACCTGGGCAATGATATCTACAATAATGGAGACCAATATGGCAAACCCAAAACTAGCAAAAAGCTTTGCAGTAAACGTGGTGGTTTGTGTTAAAAAACCAGGTCCAATGGCAGACGTTGCCATTAAAAATGCAGCCCCGTAAAATACAGCGTTATTTTTTTGTTTCATGTTTTGGCGTTATTGAGATGCTGTTTTCGCAAAGCACCGTATGAATGTTTCTAGTAAATTCAACCGCTTGTTTTCCATCTCCATGAATGCAAATGGTTTCTGCTATCATCGGTATTGTATCACCCAGAATTGTCGTTACTTTTTTTTGTAGTATGATTTGCAATACCTGTTCTATTGCAGCTCCTTCGTTTTCTAATAGTGCATTTGGCTGCGACCGGGGCGTTAATGACCCGTCTAATTGGTAATACCGGTCTGCAAAAGCCTCCTGGCAAGTATTTAGATTCATAGATTGTGCTTTTTCAATCAATTTGCTTCCGCTGAGCCCATATATCCATAATGAGCGGTCGGTTGCAAATACTGCATTACAAATTGCAGTGGCGAGCGACTCATCTTTGGCAGCCATATTGTACAGAGCGCCGTGTGGTTTTACATGATGTAGCCTAGCGTTGTTTTTGACTGCAATATTTGAAAGCGTTGCAAGTTGAATTTTTATCATCTCTTCCACTTGATCGGGATGAAAATTCATATTAATTCTTCCAAAATTTTTTTTATCAGGAAACGAAGGATGTGCTCCTATTACAACATTGTGTTGTAAGGCAAGCTCAACGGTTTGTTGCATGGTAAACTCATCCCCCGCATGGTATCCGCAAGCAATATTTGCTGAGGATATAAAGGGCATAATAAGGGCATCGTTGTCCATTCCTTCCCCCATGTCACAGTTAAGGTCAATCGAAAAATGCATTGATATTATTTTCTTGTAATAAATATAATTCCGTTGCTTCCTGCAAGCTAATGTCAACAAAACGAATGGTATCTCCGGGCTTTAACTGTGCAATCAACGAAAGGTCTACTGCCGCAACCTGGGCTATTCTAGGGTAACCACCGGTGGTCTGACAATCATTCATTAGAATGATTATTTTTCCATTGGGGGTTAATTGAATTGTACCCTTGTTAACAGCGGTTGAAAGCAGTTCGCTATCATCTTTTAGTTGAAGTTCAAGGCCTTGAAGATGATATCCCATTCTGTCGAAGCGGGGAGAAAGCGTAAAGGGTTGTGAATAGAATCGTTGAATACTTTCTGTTGTCATTCGAAATTTTTCGGCTCCAGGCATCACCCTCACTACCGTTGATGTTGGGTAATTAGGACATGGCATGGGTGCCGTAATTGTTTTTGAAGGAAGGGTAAATAATTTTTCAAATTTCAAGCTGCCTTCTTTTTGTAATGGAGCACCGATACCAGCCAGCAGACAAACACTTTTACTCTTCATTAT
>CANJDY010000384.1 GCA_947472635.1 Chitinophagaceae bacterium | reverse complement strand
TTAAAAAGAGATTATGTAAGCTATGGCCAAATGAGTTCAAATATAAAACTTGCTGTGATGGCTAGTGAGGACCAGTTATTTCCAGAGCACAATGGTTTTGATTTGAAGGCCATAGAAAAAGCATATCAATATAATGAAAAACATCCCAACAGAAGAAGGGGTGCAAGTACCATTAGCCAGCAGGTAGCTAAAAATGTTTTTTTATGGCAAGGGGGTGGTTTTTTTAGAAAAGGCTTAGAAGTATATTTCACTTTTATGATTGAGTTGCTTTGGAGTAAAGAGCGCATTTTGGAAACCTACTTAAATGTAGCAGAAATGGGAGAAGGTATTTTTGGAATTGAGGCGGCAAGCAAGGCCGATTTTAATAAAACGGCTAAATCAATTTCAAAAAGCGAAGCGGCGAAAATAGCCGCCTGTTTGCCCAATCCGAAATTGTATACCGTAAAACCGATCAGTAAAAAAGTATTGTATCGATACGATGATATCATGCGTCAAATGAATAATTTGGAAGGAGATGCCGACATTCAAAAGATAATAAAATAACAAACTTCCACCTTGGGTTCATTTTAATTTCAAATCATTCTCCATAAATTGCACTATGAATTTTAGAAACCTCAAAATGATTGGCTACGTAATTTTCGGTCGCGGCGCATTCAATCAATTAGATGAAATATTACAGCCCAATAGAAAAGCAGGCGCGCCGATGGTATTTTTGGTGGATCATTATTTTGAAGGAAAAGATTTGGCGAAAAGGATTCCTGCTAAGGGAAGGGACAAAATTATTTTTGTAGATGTAACCTATGAGCCAAAGACGACCTATGTTGACAGTCTTGCCAACGAGCTAAAGGCGGAGTTTGGAATCGTGAGTGGTGTAGTGGGTATCGGTGGTGGATCTGCCATGGACCTGGCAAAAGCAGTATCATTGATGATGAATAATCCTGGCAGTAGTGCAGATTATCAAGGCTGGGATCTTGTTAAAAACCCAGGCGTGTACAAGGTGGGCATACCAACATTAAGTGGCACTGGAGCAGAGGTAAGTAGAACAACGGTACTAACGGGGCCAACAAAAAAGCTGGGAATGAACTCAGATTTTACACCCTTTGATCAGATTATATTGGATCCTCAATTAACAGCGAACGCACCGGCCAACCAGCGTTTTTACACCGGCATGGATTGTTATATACATTGTATTGAAAGTCTTACCGGTACTTACTTGAATGAGTTTAGTAAAAGTTATGGTGAAAAAGCCCTGCAAATTTGTAGGGATGTTTATGTAAACAAATCCAGTTGGGACGAGGAAAGTGATGATAAATTGATGATGGCATCTTATGCAGGAGGAATGAGTATTGCTTATTCGCAGGTGGGGGTAGCCCATGCCGTTAGCTATGGTCTTAGCTATTTGTTGGGCACTAAACATGGCATTGGTAACTGTATAGTGTTTGATCATTTGGAAGAATTTTATCCCGATGGGGTAAAAGAGTTTAAGCTTATGGTTGAAAAAAATCAAATTGATATTCCAAAAAACATTTGCGCTAATCTTACCGACGAACAGTTTAATAAAATGATTGATGTATCATTGGGCATGAAGCCGCTTTGGGAAAACGCATTAGGAAAAGATTGGGAAAAACAGATGAACCGCGAGCGACTGAGAAACTTGTATGAGCGATTTTAGTCAACTCTTTAGCAAACCGATACAATTTGTATCGGTTTTTTTGTGTTGTTGAATAGTCCTGTAGGCGGTTTCACCTATTGTTAATCCGTTGAACCAAAGTCCCAAACACCCTTAAAACCCCCATCAAAAAACAAAAGCCTACCTTTGCAGCCTACTCCACTAAAAACATACGGCAGGTTGTAAGCCGATGTGGTAAAAAATTTCCCGCTGATTCAGAAAATGCAACGTCTTTGCCAGCCTTTATAAAAATTAAACCATTCAATGGCATTTAAAAAATTAGAATTAATTGACCCTATCCTCAAGGCATTAGCCGATGAAGGATACACCACCCCCACCCCTATTCAGCAACAATCTATTCCACTGGTGCTGGAAAGAAGAGATTTGCTTGGTTGTGCTCAAACGGGCACAGGAAAAACTGCTGCTTTCGCCATTCCTATTTTGCAGATTCTGCATCAAGAAAAAGAAGCTGAGCGAGGACGCAAACCAATCAAGGCGCTGATACTTACTCCTACCCGAGAACTTGCCATCCAAATCGATGAAAGTTTTGCGGCTTATGGAAAATACACGGGACTTTCGCATATGGTGATCTTTGGAGGCGTGTCCCAGCTTCACCAAACCAACCAATTGAGAAATGGAGTGGATATATTGGTAGCAACACCCGGCAGATTATTGGATTTAATGAGCCAGGGCTTTATTGGCTTACAACATTTGAAAATATTCGTTTTGGATGAGGCCGACCGGATGCTCGACATGGGCTTTATTCATGATGTAAAGCGGGTAATTATAAAGCTACCTGCTAAAAGGCAAACCCTTTTCTTTTCTGCCACCATGCCTCCCGAGATTCAAACCCTTGCTAATGTATTATTAACCAACCCTGCTAAGGTAGAGGTGACACCGGTTTCATCTACCGTGGAAGCTATCGACCAAAGCTTGTTTCATGTTGACAAAAACAATAAGCCGGGTCTTTTATTGTATCTATTAAAAAGCGAAAAAGTGGTTTCCGCTCTAGTCTTTACACGTACCAAGCATGGTGCGGATAAGGTAGTAAAAATATTGCAAAAGGAAAATATTGCCGCCGCCGCCATTCATGGTAATAAATCACAAAATGCCCGGCAGCACGCTTTGAGCAATTTTAAAAATGGTAACCTACGCGTATTGGTAGCAACCGATATTGCCGCAAGGGGTATTGATATTGATGAACTTACCCATGTAATTAATTTTGAATTGCCGAATGTACCGGAAACATATGTACATCGTATAGGCCGTACCGGTAGAGCAGGAAATACAGGAATCGCCTTTTCATTTTGTGACCATGAAGAACGTACAGAATTAAAGGATATCCAGAAGCTGATTGGAAAAAACATTCCGGTGGTAGATAGTCATCCTTATCCATTAAGTGCAGCATCTTATGCCCCGCCGATAACCGGACCCAAAAAACCTCCTTTCAAGAAACAAGG
>CANJDY010000383.1 GCA_947472635.1 Chitinophagaceae bacterium | reverse complement strand
GCAAACCTTACCATTGATTATATGGAAATGAATCAAAAAGGGGGCGCAAACCCAAAGTCAGGTAACTTGTAAAAGATAGGGTACAAAAGTAGAAAGCCGCCCTTATCAATGAAATAAATGCAGGGGTTTAATGGGAGTACAATGTTCAGATAAGATCTGAACCTTATCCTTAATTTTAATGATGGTCAAACTACATCGTTGGTTCTCATTGAAATAAACCCCTTTATACACTCCCCTGCCAATCCAACGGGTACTTACAACCGCCGTATTTTCATACAATTCAACTTGGTATTCCATTCTATCAGCAGTATCCAGTAAATACGCTGATGAACCAGCCGTTTCAACTAGTTTACTTCTGCCAAATGTCCCCCCCGATTGTGTAAAATAAATATAAGATGGTGCTAATAAAGAATCAACTATTAAAAAACTTTTACCTTTCCAGCCCTCATCGAATCGCTTGATAACTGCAATTACTTCTTCACGGGTAAGTGGAGTTTGTTTTTTTTTGCAGGATATACCTCCAACAAGGATGATAAAAAATAGTGCTGTTATACCTTTCATAGGATGCAAATATAATCAGCAAAAAATAAAAATCAGCATGCAGGCTTCATCCAACTAAAATTAGCAGCAAAAGGTTGTTTTTTTGAACTTTAATGAAATATCTAGTTGACTGTTAAAAACAATAAAATGGGTTATACTATATTATTTTCTCAACTTCACATAAAATCAAGCAAAATGCCAGCAGTAAATGCTAGAAAAATTTTATTTTTCGGATTTATCCTTTTGAATTACTTCTCCAACAAGGTGGATGCCCAACCTACTGCTCATATCAAGTCGATCCACCTAATAGGCTCCTACCAAATTCCAAATGCCTTATCCTTTCTTCATACTACTGTAGGAGGCTTGTCTGGCATAGACTACGATCAGGCAAATAACCAATATTATTTGATCAGTGACGATAGGAGTGCTATCAATCCAGCCCGGTACTATACTGCCAAAATCTTTCTAACACAATCAGGAATAGACAGTGTTCTTTTTACAGGTGTCAACAGTTTATTACAATCTAACGGTAAAGTATATCCTAATTTTAAACAAGATAAATTTCACACCACGGATCCGGAAGCCATCCGATACAATCCAATCCGAAAACAGTTGGTCTGGAGCAGCGAAGGGGAAAGAATTATTACTAAATCGGATACGATATTGGAAAACCCTTATATAACAACCCTTTCACTAAAAGGGGCGGTCATCAATACTTTTACCATTCCTCCAAAAATCACCATGCAAGCGACAGAAAATGGGCCACGACAAAACGCAGATTTTGAAGGGATTACATTTGCTAATAATTACGCTACCCTGTTTGCAAATATGGAAGAGCCCTTATATGAAGATGGGCCGAGGGCAGATACGATAGATAACAATACCTATATCCGAATACTTACATTTAATGTAGCCCGAAGGGAAAATACGCATCAATTTGCCTATAAACTAGGCCCTGTAGCACACCCGCCGATACCTTCAAATGCATTTAAAGTAAACGGAGTACCTGAAATACTTTCTATTGGAAATAACAAATTACTAGTGATTGAACGATCTTTCTCAACAGGCAGGATAGCCTGTAGTATCAAACTATTTATTGCTGATCTGGCAAAAGCCACTGATATCAAAAACCTGCCATCTTTAAAAAATACCGATTCTTTTATTGCAGCTTCCAAAAAGCTATTACTCAATATGGATGACCTAGCTTTAGCAACCGACAATATTGAGGGCGTAACTTTTGGGCCCCTTCTCCCTAATGGACATAAAACATTATTGTTTATATCAGATAATAATTTTAATCCTTTGCAACAAACTCAATTGCTACTATTTGAAGTCAATGAATAAATCAGCAATAATGCATCCACTAAAAAATTTCAACCAAAGAATAATCATCTAATAAAATTGAAAAGAAATATAACCGATTCAACGGACTAATACTACATACCCCTTTCTTTTCAATTTCGTGTTTAGGTAATCAATGCCCTCTGCATACCAAACATAGGTAGCTTGTTCTTGCTTAGACCCTTTGAAGGTGCCATCCCAACCATCCTGTTTTAAATTGGTATTACTGTACAATAACTGGCCCCAGCGATTATACACAGTAAACCTATCTAGCGATTTTAGCCCAATCGATACTGGCCTGAAAAAATCATTTCGCCCATCACCGTTAGGCGTAAAGGCTGTAGGAACAAAAATTCCAGGAGTAAATCGAAATACCCGAACTTGAATACTATCATACGCTGAACAACCGAAAATATTTTTAACTTTTACAACAAATACCACATCTTTTAGGGGTATCGCTTTTGGATTTGAAATAAGGTAATTACTAAGCCATTCTGAATGAGACCACTGAAAATATTCCCCACCACTTGCAGTAAGTTGCAAAGGTTGGTTGAGTACAATTGCGGTATCAGCGGGTCCTGCATCAGCTATAATTTTAACTACTGATACCAATATTGATTGGGTAGTAGGCTTGGGGCAGCCAAGTGTATCAGTCACTGAAACCCAATAACGTACATTTATGGACGGCTCAATGGATATTGGGTTAGCAATTTGCTGATTGTTTAAGTAATTGGAAGGATCCCAGGAATAAAAGCTACCCCCACTAGCTTTCAATTGTACAGAATTTCCAAAACAGACAATTGTGTCTGCAGATACAATTGTCTTTGGATAAGGGATTACTTTTACTGCAATATCACCCTCTGCAAAACATTTACCAATATTGCCTTTTACCTGATAAATGGTATTAGCCAAAGGTCTTGCTATCGGATTTTTCAACAACGGATTATTCAAACTGTTTACAGCCGAATTTTGAGTCCATTTATATTGCACCGCATCTCCTAACAAAGAAAGCTTTACTGAGTCTGATTGGCAGATAGTGGTATCATTTCCTACAATTAGGGTTACTGACCTTTTTACATCTACAAAAACAGAATCTGTACCCGAACACCCAAATGGATCCGAAACAGTAGCAAAATATTTGGTGGGTACAGCAGGACAAACCAATGGTGAAAAAGAATTGGGCAGGTTAATATTGTAATTGGGACTCCACAAAATCGTCCCCTGGCCAATTGCTTTCAACTGCAGGGTATCGATTACGCAAATCACGGTATC
>CANJDY010000382.1 GCA_947472635.1 Chitinophagaceae bacterium | reverse complement strand
CAGAAAATACCGGTAGTATATTTAGGTGGTTTGATAATGAGCGAAGAATAGCTTATCCAGCACTTTCTAAGGTGATTGAAAATACTTACTTTGAAAAATTAATAACGGTATTGATTGATGAGATTCTAGATGAGTCGGGAAGTGTAAAGGACAGTGCTAGTGCAGACTTGGCAGCTATTCGCATGAATCTTTTTCGAAAAAGAAATGATCTGCGCCGAATATTCGACAAAATGATCACCAAGCTTAATAAGCTAGGTTACCTAGCAGATATTGAAGAAAGTTTCATTAATGGCAGAAGGGTATTGGCCGTTTATGCGGAGCAAAAACGGATGATTAAGGGGATTTTACATGGAGAAAGTGATAGTCGTAGAACGACTTTCATTGAGCCGGAAGAAACTACTCAGTTGAATAACGATATTTTTTCGTTGGAAAACGAAGAGCGAAAAGAAGTATATAAAATTCTTAGATTGTTGACCCAATCCATGAGTGCCTATGCACCCCTTTTAAAAACCTATCATGATATTGCGGGCACTTACGATTTTATCAATGCCAAAGCTAAATGGGCTATCCAAATGGGTGGCAATTATCCCAAAGTGCATGACAAAGCCCATATTCATCTTATACAGGCTTATCACCCTTTGTTGCTCATTTATAACAAGATCAATCAAAAGCCGACCATTCCGGTAAACCTTACGCTAAATGATAAAAGTAGAATTTTAGTAATCAGCGGACCCAATGCGGGGGGTAAAACGGTAACACTAAAAACAGTTGGCCTTTTGCAGCTAATGTTGCAAAGTGGATTACTAGTTCCTGTGCATCCAGACAGCGAAATGGGAATCTTTAAACAGATCATGATCCATATTGGTGATACCCAGAGCCTCGAATTTGAGCTGAGTACCTATTCTTCGCATTTGAAGAATATGAAACATTTTATGGAAAATGCCAATGGAAAAACCTTGTTTTTCATCGATGAATTGGGCAGTGGGAGTGATCCTAATTTAGGAGGTGCCTTTGCAGAAGTCATCATGGAGGAACTGGCACAAAAACATTCTTTTGGTATTGTGACCACCCATTATTTGAATTTAAAAGTAATGGCCAACAAAGTGCCGGGAATCATCAATGGCGCCATGCAATTTGATGAAACCAATTTATTACCACTTTATAAATTGGTGGTCGGCAAACCAGGCAGTTCCTACACATTTTCAATAGCCGAGCGAATTGGATTAGAAAAAAGGCTCATTCAAAAAGCAAGGTCGCTGGTAGATGAGGATCATTTTACCTTAGACAAATTACTCAACAGAACAGAGCAGGACCTGCAGAAAATAGACCATGACAAAAAGGAATTAAATCAGCTCTTGAAAGAAAATGAGCGACTAAAAAAAGAAATGCAGCAGGTAATGGATAAAGAAAAGCATTTACAGGAGGTAGAGCGCTTAAAATACCAGCATTTAATCACAGAGGATAAGCTTAGCTATTTAAAGGATATGGAGCGCAGGTTAAAAGCGATGGTTATTGAATGGCGTAAAGCTGAGGACAAGGATAAAGTGGTAAAAATGATCCATGCGCTTCTATTCAACCAAAAAGAAAAGATGGTAAAGGAAAAACATGCGAAAAAAGGCAGTGAAAAGTTCGTAGAAATTGGGGGCGATATCCAAATAGGTGATAAAGTGAGGATGAAATTGAATCGTCAGGTAGGAATTGTAAAAGAAATTAGGGGTAAAAAATGTGTGCTGCAAGTGGGTGTAATGCCTATTACTGTTGACTTAAAGGATTTGGTGGTGGTAAAAGACAAGGTTACGGAATAAATAAAGTTGTAAAAATTTTGGCTTAAAATTTTTCAACCCGTACTTTTGCGCCGGAGAGTTGGCAGAGCGGTCGATTGCGGCAGTCTTGAAAACTGTTGACTGTAACAGGTCCTGGGGTTCGAATCCCTAACTCTCCGCCACTTATTAGTGCAAACATTTGTTTATCAATTGTTTGCACTTTTTTTTTGGGGTGGGGTGCAGATTAGTGTGCAAATTTCCAATTGGACGATCCTTTTTTGGAAATCCTGCTAAACAAATCTATTTTTAATATATTCAATTTTCAATCTGCTTTTATGAAAAAATTACTAGTATTCGCCACTCTTATACTGATTAATTACATTTCTTCTGCCCAAAACAAAAGCATCGGTCAAATAACCCGCTTGGACCCTGCATTAGATAAAATAATAGAAAACAATGCTAGGATTGAAGTGATTGGCGATGGGTTTCTTTGGTCAGAAGGTCCTGTTTGGGTAAAAAATGGAGGTTATTTATTGTTTTCGGATGTTCCAGCCAATACCATTTATCAATGGAAAGAAGGTGAGAAAATCACAGAATTTCTGAAGCCATCTGGCTATACCGGCATCCTGCCTTATAGCGAAGAGCCTGGAAGTAACGGATTGATTATTAATAACTTGGGGCAATTGATTTCCTGTGAACATGGCGACCGACGTATTTCGGCAATGCCACTAGCTATTGGTGGCAAACAGACGCTTTCCGACAATTATTTGGGTAAGCGTTTCAATAGTCCAAATGATATTGTGCAGAAGTCAAATGGGGACTATTATTTTACTGACCCACCTTACGGAATGCCTAAAAAAGATAAAGACCCCAGCCGTGAAACAGCACTTTTTGGAGTTTATCGGATAGCTAAAAACGGGGTTGTTTCACTTATCATAAAAGATTTGACTCGCCCCAATGGATTGGCTTTTTCGCCTGATGAAAAGACCCTTTATGTAGCACAATCTGACCCAGACAGAGCTTATTTGATGGCATATCCCGTGTTGGCGGATGGAATTGTAGGAAAAGGGAAAATCTTTTATGATGCTACGCCAATGGTAAAACAAGGGTTAAAAGGCTTGCCTGATGGACTAAAAATTGACAAAAAAGGAAATATTTTCACGACTGGACCAGGCGGAATATTAGTCATTTCGCCTAAAGGAAAACTTTTGGGTAAAATCGAAACCGGCGAAGCTACTGCCAATTGCGCCTTTGGTAATGACGGCTCAGTGCTATACATTACGGCAGATAGGTATTTACTGAGAATTCAAACAAAAACCGTTGGTGTTGGGTTTTGATTTTGTTATAAAAATTGGCTATCAAAAATTGATTGCTGGATTCACGCTAATTGTTGTTTTG
>CANJDY010000381.1 GCA_947472635.1 Chitinophagaceae bacterium | reverse complement strand
CTTCAATATGCGGTACATACAAGCTATCGCCTGCTTTCACTTTAAACTGTTGACCTGCTATTTTTACTACTGCTAACATATAACCAAAATTTAGGACGGCAAAGGTAAGGGAATTCAGATTATAATGAGAGAATTATAAAAGGGATTTTTAGAAAAATCCTGATTCCCGGTCTTTTTGCAGTGGTTTTAAGTATAAAATCATCAAACAAAGGTTAAAAATACAATCCAAATACAGGTGCGTGATAAACTTATTATATTCGCTTTTTATTATGAAACATATCTTTTTACCATTTAGGGTGCTTTTTTCCCTGTATGGTTTTTTGCTTTTTATACTTGTTTTGCTGTTACTATTTCCCCTGGTGATAGCAGCCTCTTTTTTTGGAAAAACCAGAGGAGGGAATATGATTTATAGATTATGCCAGTTTTGGGCGGATTCTATGATGTTATTTTGGGGGATGCGTCATCGCAATTTTTTTGAGGTTCCGCATGATAAAAATAAACAATATGTTTTCGTTTTTAACCATATTTCCTATATGGATATTCCTATTATTATGAAGGCAATCCGGAATCAACCATTCAGAATTTTAGGAAAATCGGAAATGGCTAAGCTACCTGTGTTCGGTTTTCTATACCGGAATGCGGTGGTAATGGTAGATCGAAGCAGTGCTGAAAGAAGGGCAGAAAGTGTTCAGCAATTAAAATCGTTTATCCGAAAGGGAATATCTGTGGTAATAGCCCCAGAAGGAACATTTAATATGACCAGCAACCCATTAAAGCAATTTTATGACGGGGCATTTAGAATTGCCATTGAAACCCAAACGCCCATTAAACCAATTTTATTTTTGGATACCCACCATCGGATGCATTACAAAAGTATATTTACATTGTTGCCAGGAAGGTCAAGGGCAGTCTATTTGGAAGAAGTTAGCGTGGTTGGACTAACCATGGATGATTTGCAACTTTTGAAAAATAAGGTGTACGATTTAATGGAAAAGAAATTGATTGCCTACCAGGCAAGTTGGATAAGACCATCTTAAAATACAATCGAGCTGTAAACATATTGAATGAGTGATCAAAATCAAATACCCCTTTTTAGTATTCCTGCAGCCAAGGCGGACCCAACTGATTCATTTGGTGCAGCTGCTGTTCAGGCCACTGATAGTTTGCCTGGAGTGATTGGGCTAAGCAGTGGCAATTCTTTATTTGCTGCTGTAATTCTCCCACTCGCATTGCCTACCACTTATACGTATGGGGTTCCTGAAATTTTTTCCAAAGTAATTCAACCTGGCTGTAGGGTAGAAGTGGTGTTGGGTAAAAATAAAAAGTATGCCGGTATAGTAAAATCAATCAGTGGGAATGCACCGGCTTATCAAACAAAGGATATATTAAACGTACTCGACGACAGCCCCTTGGTATTTTCGCAGCAGTTGGAATTATGGAAGTGGATGAGTGAATACTATATGTGTAGTGAAGGAGAAGTGATGGCAGCTGCTTTGCCTGCCCATTTTAAGTTGAGTAGCGAAACGATCCTATTGTTTAACGAAGAATATGGGGATGAGTTTTCGAGTTTGGATAATGAGGAATACCTGTTAGCAGAAGCGTTGTTGATTAAAAAACAATTGAATTTAACAGAAGTGCAGCAGGTGCTGGACGCTACGCATGTTTATCCGGTAATTAAAAAGTTGATCGATAAAAATGTATGCATTGTTTGGGAGGCATTAAGTGAACGGTACAAAAGCAAAATGGAAAATTTTATTCTGTTGTACCCGAAGTATGAGAATGAAAAAGAGTTAGGCGATTTATTGAACAACTGGTCAAAAGCGCCCAAGCAGATGGAGTTGCTTTTGAGTTATCTGCACCTAATGAAATTGGAAGGGGAAGTTAGCCAGTCAGCACTTTTAAAGAAATCGGGCGCCACAGTAGCCCAGTTGAAGGGACTTGCCGATAAGCAAATTGTACGCATTGAAAAGCGGAGTGTAGACAGAATTAAGACATTGCCCAAGTCGATGGAACTTAATTTTGACTTGAGTCCGGCACAGCAAAAAGCCTTTGAAGCTGTGCGCGAAAGTTTTGTTAGCCGAAATGTTTGCCTGCTGCATGGAGTTACCAGTAGCGGTAAAACACAGTTATACATCCAACTCATTGAAGCATATTATCAGCAGGGTAAACAGATCCTTTATCTTTTGCCGGAGATCGCACTTACTTCACAAATGATTCGTCGGCTACAATTACATTTTGGGGGCAACATTGCCATTTATCATTCCAAATTTAATAATAATGAGCGGGTAGAATTGTGGAATAAGATCAAGACAGGAGAAACTAGGATAGTACTCGGCGCGCGCAGTGCTTTATTTCTGCCTTATAAAGAATTGGGCTTAATAGTGGTAGATGAAGAGCATGATTCCTCCTTTAAGCAACAGGACCCAGCCCCTAGATACAATGCGAGAGATGCAGCCATCTTTTATGCTTCCCTTTTTGGTGCCAAGGTTTTATTGGGTAGTGCCACTCCCTCGATAGAAACTTATTATAATGCCCAAAAAGGCAAATACGGATTGGTAGCATTGAATGAAAGGTTTGGGGGTATCCATTTGCCCATTATAGAGATCATCGACACACGTAAGGTAGTGCAGAAGGGAAAAGTGATGTTGTCGCCCCAGTTAAAAGAAGCGGTACAGCAGACCGTTGCTAATGGCCGGCAGGTGATACTTTTTCAAAATCGGCGTGGTTATTCTCCTTACCTATTATGTGGCACCTGCGGTTATTTGCCCCAATGCAAAAATTGCGATGTTACGTTAACACTACATAAATACTCTAATAAACTACATTGCCATTACTGTGGTACTACCTATCCAAAAATAACGGAATGTCCTGCTTGTGGAACGGTGAATTGGATGGAGAAAAATTTCGGTACAGAAAAAATTGAGGAAATGTTGGACGAGGAATTTCCAAACTTACGGGTGGCAAGGATGGATGTTGATTCAGTAAAAGGCAAATCAGCTCATGATAATCTTATTCAATTATTTGAGCAACAGCGTATAGACGTTTTGGTGGGTACACAGATGGTAGTAAAAGGGCTTGATTTTGAAAAGGTGAGTCTGGTTGGAATATTGGATGCAGATGGTTTGCTAAGCTTTGCCGATTTTAGGGTCAATGAAAGGGCGTTTCAATTAAT
>CANJDY010000380.1 GCA_947472635.1 Chitinophagaceae bacterium | reverse complement strand
TGAAGCTGTTGAAGCTGCACCAGTTGCTGTAGAAGCACCTATCACCGAAGAAACTAAAGCAGCAGAATAATATCGCTGTTCTCTTAATTCTTTTAAGCAATTTCGATTATTCGGAATTGCTTTTTTTTTGTCCAGCAAAATCGCGCTTTAAAAAATACCCTCTTTTTTTTGTTCGTCTTTATTCTCTTCGGCACTTTTTTAAAAATGTTTTTAAATCAATGACTTACCTTGCAAGAGTATGAGTCAGTATTTTAAGATCGGGAAATTAGCCGCTAGCTTTGGTTTAAAAGGCGAACTGGTATTACAGCATAGCCTTGGAAATAAAACAGCCCTCAAAGGTTTGGAAACTATTTTCGTAGAGCAGGGAAAGGATAATTTTATGCCCTATTTTATATCGGCTACCAGCATAAAAAATGACGCGGAAGTTTTTGTAAAATTAGAAGGCATCGACACGATGGAGATTGCCCGGAAACTTACGCCCAAAGAAGTTTGGATTACTGAAGATGATTTTAAAAAATTTGCCGCCAAAGCTGCTCCCATTTCCATGCTAGGCTTTCATCTTTTCAATGAAGACGAAGACCTAGGAGAAATCATTGAAGTAATTGAGCAACCGCACCAAGTACTGTGCACTATTTTATTGGAGGGCAAAGAGGCCCTGATTCCCATCCATGGAGAGTCGCTGGATAAAATAGATCAAAAAAATAGAAGAGTTTATGTTACCCTTCCGGATGGATTACTGGATATTTATCGATAACCTTTAGTAATTAAAGCCAATCAGTTGGCTGGTAAGGAAGCATCCCCCAAAAAAACAACCTGAATCCCTATTTTTTTTAGGCAGCCAAAAATGTAGACCTAAAAAAGCTCCCCTTTTTCTTACATCTATTGGAAAGCATTTTAGTATGCATTTTTTTAATTGAATGTAAAATCATACTTTTTACTATAAGCACTGATAATACAATTATAGTTGGAGAACTGGAGGTATTGTGAAATTATACAGCAGTAAATGTTTTATTTTTTACTATCAAAAAGATAGCTATATTTGAAAAAGATGAAATGTAATTTTTAATAAAATTATTCATTTATCAATGAATTTGAATCACCTGATTAGCTTTGTAAAACACCGGAGATACTGCATTAATTGCTAAATTTAGGGAAGAGGTAATGGCATATTTGAATTATTTTTTGTTTACATAAAGTTCCTTTGCAGCAGGCAGATTTTTATTCTATAATCATAAAAATGAGGCAGCTTGAACTGCATTTTTCATTTCATTTAATTGTTTTATAATAATCCAAATTTTAGTTTTTCAATAAATTAATAACCTTCAAAAACCCTCAATTATCTAGTATGAAAAAATCAATTTTAGTAATGGCACTCTTAGTGGCAGTAATCGCTACTAATGCTCAGCAAGTAAGTTCTGCAGGAAAATGGTATAAAACTGGACAATCGTATGTAATGGGAAGTGATAAGGCATCGAGTATTGTGCTGAAAAGTATGAATGCGTATAATTCCAATAATGCTGATTTAGAACTTTCCTTTTATACTGATTCATTGATTAAGGCCACTACCGAATTCACCCACAAATGGCATGATTCATTAAAAACCTTGGATCAAAAGCCTTTTGCTATTATTCCCTTGAGATTAAAGGGGGATGATAATGACATTGTACTTATGTGGTCTACAGAGAATCGGCTTTGGAAAGATGGGTCTAAACAAAAGGTTCATTTAATGGAAGTGTACGGAGTAAATAAGGAGGGGAAAATTAGTTCCTTTAACCAATGGAGTAATAGTGATTCAAAAAATGAATTTGGCTTATCAACCGGTGGAAAGCTTTATGGAAAAACACCTGGCACTTTTGTTTTTTCCAATAGGGGGGAAACAGAAGTGATTGAAAAGCTTAGCGAAGCGTATAATAAAATGGACGGTAAGGCATGCAGTAAATTTTTTGCAGATACAGCAATTCTTTATGCTTATGATGGTTCAAAATACATTATTACTGCTAGTACCTGGGATAAAATTTTTGATAACTATTCATCTGTTTCAAAGAAAATCGGATCAACTATCGCTACCAAAATAGCCAATACCGATCCAGCTTCCGGTGCTTTAGTGATGTCAAAGGAAAAAAGAGTGTTTAAAAATGGTACCATTTGGGAGAAAAACTTGGTTGAAAATTTCTTTTTCGATTTGGAAGGTAAAATATCTTCTATCACCCAATTTGCAAAAGACTTCACTAAAAAGTAGTCTTTCTAATTAGTAAACAATTACGTTATTCGTAAAAAGTTGTAAATCGGAGAATAAAAAAATGGAATTACTCATGCTAGTGGTTCAAAATTTTTTGAAACGAAATAACACAACCTTGTAGATTTAAATTTTGAAAAACTGCGAAATGTCACAGCTGTGATTTTTCGCAGTTTTTTTTAGGGTGGGTCGGTAGTGAAAAAATTAGCCTAGTTCATTCTATTTGCTTTGCACAACAGGTAATTTTGTAAATTTACCAGGTGGAAAACAATCCCCAACGTATCATCGCTCATTTCGACCTCGACTCATTCTTTGTGTCGGTAGAGGTATTGAATGATCCCTCGCTAAAAGGTAAGCCCGTTTTTGTAGGCGGTGGCGAAAGAGGGGTGGTTGCTAGCTGTAGTTACGAAGCAAGAAAATTGGGCATCCATTCCGGTATGCCTTCCAAAAAGGCTTTATTGATTTGTCCACAGGCAATTGCCGTAAAAGGCACTTATACTGAATATAGTAAATACTCTCGTTGGGTTACCGAAATCATTGCTTCCAAAGCACCTTTATTTGAAAAAGCATCCATTGATGAATTTTATCTTGACCTAACAGGGATGGATCATTTTTTTAAACCGCTGCAGTGGACCATTGATTTGCGTCATCAAATTATGGAGGAAACCAAATTGCCCATTTCATTTGGCATGGGCAGTAATAAAATGATTGCCAAAATTGCTACCGGCCAGGCTAAACCCAATGGGTACCTGCAGGTGGCCTTCGGAAAGGAACAGGAATTTTTAGCACCAATGGCTGTCAATAAAATACCAGGGGTAGGGGAGCATACCAACGAAGTGCTTCAATCGATGGGCATCTTTACCATCGGGGATATCAATCAATTCAGTGCAGCGCAATTGGAGCAAAGATTAGGTAAATGGGGTGCCGATCTATGGCAAAAAAGTTTTGGT
>CANJDY010000379.1 GCA_947472635.1 Chitinophagaceae bacterium | reverse complement strand
TGTCGGCGGTTAGCCAGACACTTCAATTTAATTTTTCAAAAAGTATTCGATAACCACCGTCAGGGTTTTCAACCGCTGACGGGGTTGTTCGGGAATTCTTATAATTGGTCTACCCCGACAGCGGCTATCAGCCCTGTCGGCGGTTAGTCATGGATTTCAATTTAACTACTGGCAGTATTACCAAACGTAGTTAGAGTTAATTGATAGTTTAAAAATCCAAATATTTTTATTCTATTATAAAACGGGTAATGTCTTTTGAAGGATATCTTTCTTGGTGGGCTTTTTTGAATTCATTGATTCCTCCAAACCAGTCCAATACTTTTTTGGTAGCAACATGCGCATTATCATTTTTAACTATAGCATGATAAGAAGAAAATTCCCAGTCTTTGAAGTCATCAACGAAGTTGTGTAACTGGGCATTATAATGGCAATAGTAAATTACGGAGTTGAGATAATTATCTTGGTCAATTAGTTTTCTTTTGAAGGGAGATTCAAATAGCGACCCTGTCCTTTTATTTTCTTTATTAATGGATTGAGCATAGGAATTAAAAAAATGGGAAAGTTGTTTACCAGCCGTAAGTTGTATCATGTCTTTTCCATTTATTTTTGGCACCTGAACATTTTCTTTTATTTGCACGAGCAAATGAAAATGATTTTTTAATAGGGCGTAAGCAATCGTTTCCATTACAGGAGAGCAATATGAAAAATATTGAGCTAGAAAATAATAATAATTTCTTTTTTCTTTAAATATATTTTCACTATTTACACCTCTGTTATAAATATGAAAATATTCGCCTTCTATTAGAGGTTGTGTATACATGGTTAAGGGTATGTTTATTTGTTAAAAATCGCCAAAATGTTCGACTGAGGAAATAGTAAGATTTTGGTAAAATAGTAAGAAACGTTTGTTTATCCAATCGTTTTAATTCGCCAACCCCGACATCGGCTATCAGCCCTGTCGGCTGCTAACCAGTCACTTCAATTTAATTTTTCTAAAAGTATTCGATAACCACCGTCAGGGTTTTCAACCGCTGACGGGGTTGTTCGGGAATTCTTATAATTGGTCTACCCCGACAGCGGCTATCAGCCCTGTCGGCTGCTAACCAGGGACTTCTATTTTATTTTTCGAAAAGTATTCGTTAACCACCGTCAGGGTTTTCAACCGCTGACGGGGTATTGCGTATTTTGTCTATCCCGACAGCGGCTATCAGCCCTGTCGGCTGCTAACCAGGGACTTCTATTTTATTTTTCAAAAAGTATTCGATAACCACCGTCAGGGTTTTCAACCGCTGACGGGGTATTGCGTATTTTGTCTACCCCGACAGCGGCTATCAGCCCTGTCGGCGGTTAATCAGTCACTTCTATTTTATTTTTCTAAAAGTATTCGATAACCACCGTCAGGGTTTTCAACCGCTGACGGGGTATTGCGTATTTTGTCTACCCCGACAGCGGCTATCAGCCCTGTCGGCTGCTAACCAGGGACTTCAATTTTATTATTCGAAAAGTATTCAATAACCACCGTCAGGGTTTTCAACCGCTGACGGGGTATTGCGTATTTTGTCTACCCCGACAGCGGCTATCAGCCCTGTCGGCGGTTAGCCGGGTATCTTCAATTAAACGACTAGATTGTATTAATTCCCGCGCTCGCTCTCTCTAAGGAAAAACCATTAATTTTACGTTATATAAAAACGATATGCAAGTAGAAACAGAGGAGATCAAAATAGTTTTTGGGGAATATAGCCAGTCGCCGGTTACACGGATCGATCGATTGCCTCAGGCAGGAAGTGAACGCCATTATTTTCGTATTCATACAGCTGATAGGACGTATATCGCTACCGCAGGTGCCAACATCCAAGAAAATGAATCCTTTATTTATTTCTCTAATCAGTTTCATAAAAAACAGCTCCCCACGCCAGAAATATTGTACTGTAATGCAGATAAAAAAATTTACCTGCAACAAGACTTTGGCGATATTTCCTTATTGAATCAACTGGAGGAAAAAGGTTTTGCTGATCCGGTGTATCTACTCTATAAAAAAAGTTTGCATCAGCTTGCCCAGCTCCAAGTAAAAGGTGACGAAGGACTCGACTATAAAAAATGCCTTACCAACTCGGAATTTGGCAAACAAGCCATCATGGCTGATTTGTTGTATTTTAAATATTATTTTTTAGATGCCTTGCGTAAACCCTACGATAAGCAAAAACTAATAGATGATTTTGAGGCGCTGAGCAATTACCTTTCTCACACTGAGTATAAATATTTTATGTTTCGCGATTTCCAGAGCCGAAATATTATGGTAACTCCTGATAGTGAGGTGCATTTTATAGATTACCAGGGAGGCATGAAAGGAGCCCCTCAATATGACGTGGCTTCTCTGCTCTGGCAGGCGAAAGCAAATTTGCCGGATGAATGGAAAAGATCGCTGCTAGAAGATTATATCGACGCTTTCGAAAAACTGGTGAATGGTGCGGTAGACCGAGATATTTTCAGGAGTCAATACAATGGGTATGTGCTCATTCGTTTATTACAGGTATTGGGTGCTTATGGCTTCCGCGGATTATTTGAACGCAAAGCCCACTTTTTGACCAGCATACCCTTGGCGCTGCAAAATTTGCAATGGTTTATCAACCACCAATCAGTAGGCCTTTCATTGCCGGAGTTTAAAAAAGTGCTGGATCTTTGTACGAGCGAAGCCGTGATACAGGAATTTACACCGCTGCAGGCTACTGTGGATACGCCTTTGCTGGTTGCAGTCAATAGTTTTTCCTTTATCAAAACCGGCTATCCAAAAGATGAAACAAAAAATGGCGGAGGTTTTGTTTTTGATATGCGGGGGATTTTGAATCCAGGAAGATTTGATGAATACAAATATTTGTCTGGCTTAGATAAACCGGTAAAAGATTTCCTAGAGCAACAAACCAAGATGCCCGATTTTTTGAATAGTGTGTATAGCATCATCGATATTTCGGTAGAAGATTATATTCGAAGAGGTTTCGAAAATTTGGTTATTAATTTCGGTTGTACTGGCGGCCAACACAGAAGTGTATACGCAGCCGAAGCAATTGCTAGGCATTTAAGAAATAAGTTTAAAGTTAAAATAGAGCTTACTCACCAGAATAGGGAAAACTGGAAACATTGAAACTTTTAAGGTTTACCAACTAAAGCGTACAAAATATGAAGGCAATTATTTTCGCTGCCGGTCTCGGCACTCG
>CANJDY010000378.1 GCA_947472635.1 Chitinophagaceae bacterium | reverse complement strand
GAATTTGCATCCTACACTCAAAACAATATTTCCCCGTTGGTTATTACTGGAGGCAAAGGTATTCGCTCTATCTTCTAGGCGGTAAGGAAAAATTGCATCTTTTTTAATGGAATGAACGTAGGTAAGATCAATAAAAATTCCTTGGTGCCGGTATCCAATTCCACCACTCAGCAGCATTTGGTGCGCCTTAATTTCAGTATCCGTATATGGGTTGGTATAATAGGCAAAACCTAGCCTCGTCATGAATGTGTTAAACTTCAATTCCCCTCCCAAGCGAAAATTAAAATTGCCTTTGTACTGCTCCTTTATTACGCTATTCAACGATTGATAATACTTTTTATCTTCCTCGGTGGGGGATTCATTGGCACTATAAAAATTTGACCCTTTGTGATTGACATATTCAATATCGGCAGTTAAAAATCCTTTTTGTTTTCTTACATCCTCAATTTCATTGAATACGTAACTTCCACTCACCATTACTTTTAAGGGAGTGGTCATGCTGTATTTGCTTTCTCCGGGCTGGTCATTGGTAAAGAGCTTCGAGGAAACATTATGCAGGCCCTCGTAATTTTCTGTGTTAGCAACTAATGCGGCAGTTCTTTTGTCAGTTAGCGAAACCATGTAGGTGGGAGTATGTAAGGCAAAGCCAATACGAACATGCTCGGTTGGCTTATAAATAAATCCAATTTTTGCATTGATACCTGCTCCGCTTGTGGTGTACTCATCGGTGTAGGTGAAGGAGTCAAATCCATTTAATTTATTGGAGGAAGTGTCACTTTCTTTGAAGGTGCTATTACTGCTAAATTGCATAAGTGGAATGCCCATGCTGAAACCAAATAAAAATTTATCTTTTTTATTGACAGCATATCCAATGGCAACTTCATATTGGGAGCCTTTTGTATCCAAGGTATTTTGTTGGCGCAATGCTTGGCCTGCATTCAGTATATTTTCAGGCAAACTCCTTACTTGTAAATTCCCATTTACTCTGAAAGTGTCTACTAGATAGGTATACAGGGCAGGTGCAGCTCCAAAAGCATAGCTAGGGTTATTGAGTATATTATCAATGTTCTTCCCACTTTTGGCAACCTGTTCAGCCCATTTTTCACTGTAAGAACTAAAGTTATTCAATCCATTGTATTGAATGGAATTATTGTAATTGGCTGTTTGGGTGACTGCTAGGCTGAATGCTTGGCTGGTACCAAGTTGATAACGATTACCTGTTCCAAATACGAACCCGATGGGGCCCATTCCAAAACTAGTATTATTATTTTTGTTATCGGTAGCCCTGAAATTGGTTTTATTGGAGTTTATTAAAAATCCAGGAGAAAAGACAAACTCACCAGTTTTATAATTACCCAAACCTGCAGGGTTTACAAAAATAGCAGTGATATCTCCTCCCAATGACCCCATTGCACCTCCAATTGCTAAATTTCGGGCAGTACCATTTTGCGGAAAGAATGAAAAGCGCAAGGCATCTTCAGGTATTTGTGCATAAATGAAGGTACTTATGAGCAATACTGGTAACAGTAGAATTTTTTTCATTTCAGTGGTATTTAAGAATAGACGAACTAGAATAGAATTTCTATGAATGATCAAAATAGGTTGAATCGTCCCCAAAGTTTAATTTCCTCCGCCTCTAGCTGGCCTTGAAATAGCACCACCCCCTCCACCAGATGAACTGCTTCCGGAAGACGAAGAAGAGTTACTGCTACTGGGAGTGTAGGAGGGTGCTGGAGAATATGTTCTATTGTTATTGTATGAAGAATTGTTATTGGAACTATTGCTACTGTTGTAATTGCTCGCATTGTTAGTGTTATCAGGAGAAGGACTAAATATCTGCCGGATGATGTTACCTACAATAGTGCCGCTATTGCTATTGTTATATGATTTCACTGGTTTTATAGTCCCCATTTTGGTATTGCTGGAGCTATAATTTCTAATGGTACTATACCCTCCCAAATTATCTTTTCTTGGACTGGTGTTTTTTGGAAGGGATGGTGAAATAAAGACTGGGCTATAAATAGGTGAAAAATAGGGGGTATAATAATTGCCATAGCTGGAGGCATAATTATAAGCATTGTATCGGTATTCTTGATCAAAATTTCTCCAGCGAGGATCATTGATACCCATTCGTATGATCCTGTCTTCTGGGTGATAGATAACTACTTCTTCTCGAGTTGTTTCTTTATATTCTTCATAAGGCCTTGCGGGGGAAAAATAAACGTCATCTGGGGTTTGACCCGTTTTATATAGCGTTGTACAGCTGCTAAAAGCAACTATAACAAGGATGAATTGTATAATTTTTGTTGTCATGATAATTTGATTAAAATTATTATAGCATGAAGTTACTACTTTTGTGCCGTTTAGGGTAACAAACGCAACATACCAAAATCTTTGCCATTGATTTACAATGCTAAAGAAGTTATGTTAAATTGAAGCCAAAATGTCATTATAAGGGCTGATTCTGAATGATTTCCAAGGTTGGGGAGTAAATAACTTACATTCCAGGAAATGGGAAGCTTCCCTTTTTAATAAATCAGTGTCATTCAAATATTTAATCATTTAAAAATCACCCCTGAGGGGGTTTGAATATGAGCAAAGAGATCACAAGCATGCAGGAAGATTATTCCCAATGGTACAATGACTTGGTTATTAAGGCCGGATTGGCTGATTATAGTGCTGTCAGGGGTTGTATGGTCATTAAGCCTTATGGATATGCCATTTGGGAAAATATGCAAAAGCAATTGGATAGTATGTTCAAAGAAACGGGTCACCAAAATGCTTATTTCCCATTGTTTGTACCAAAGAGTCTTTTTGAAGCCGAGGAAACCAATGCGGAAGGTTTTGCTAAGGAATGTGCTATCGTAACGCATTACCGTCTGAAGGCCGATCCCGACCATAAGGGGAAATTAATAGTGGATCCTGAGGCGAAGCTCGAAGAGGAATTGGTCGTTCGTCCAACTAGTGAAGCTATCATATGGAATACCTATAAGGGCTGGATACAATCTTACCGTGACTTACCATTGTTAATCAATCAATGGGCTAATGTGGTTAGGTGGGAGATGCGGACTAGGTTATTCTTACGTACTACAGAATTTTTATGGCAGGAGGGGCATACGGCTCATGCTACTGAACAGGAAGCGATTGACGAAACCGTTCAAATGCTCAACGTATATGCTGATTTTGCAGAAACTTATATGGCATTGCCAGTAATT
>CANJDY010000377.1 GCA_947472635.1 Chitinophagaceae bacterium | reverse complement strand
TATTGGAATTGGAAAGTAGTAGTAATCCAGCACCTGATTTGGTAAAACTACCAGAGACAATTTTGTCGGAAATAACCCCTGCGATACTAAGTGTATCAGTAGAGGCAACTACGATGCCCGTCCCGGGGGAGTTACCCAACTGCATGGAATGTAGTATTGAAAAGCTCGATTTGGAGAGCAGCTTGCCTCCATCTAAAATAAGGAGATTGGCGGGATTGCCAAAACTGGCATCAGCTGCAAACCGAACGCTGCCACCATTGATATTGATGGGCCCCCTAAATGAGTTACCAGCATGGGTGATTTCAAAAACACCGGTACCATTGGAATTGGCAGTAAAACTAATTCCACTATTGCCCGTATTAGAAATTTGTCCAGCCAAAACCATAGTTCCCGCATTACCGAGGGTAAGGGTGCTATTGAGAGTACCCAAATAAATACTATCACTAAAAGTGAGACTGCCAGTAGAATTTGCTAGTCCTGCAATATCACCCAACTGAATATTGCCGCCGATAGTAATACCCCCCTTAAATCTACCCGTCAAATCATAGTTGGTTGAAGAAGCGATTATCCCTCCATTGAGTGAGAGTGTATTGCCTCCCATTGCATTAACTCCTCCAATGACAAAGGTTCCATCGGTTAAGCTGAAGCCACCTTGATAAGCTGAACCCCCACTCATCACTAGTACACCGCCCCCTGATTTTTTAAATCCTGTCCCTAAGGCTGCAGAAGTTGTTTGTGACATATTGAAGGTAATCCCATTTGCCACGGTAATCGGCAATACTAATCCACTAGTTCCCAATGTTCCCGCTCCAACCCAGTTAAGGTTGGCTGAAACATTGATACCACTAACGTCAACGGTAGCACCTGTTATGGTGGCAGGATTTCCAAAATTAAGTATCGCTCCACCGGTTATATTTAGCAATGAGTTGTAAGGACCCGCAGCAGTAGTACTCCAGGTAGCTGCATTGATAGCACCGGAATTGCCAAAGTAATTATTGGTCTGGGGCAAAGTGTTTGCTTGGAGAAAAACAATCAATCCAAAAATGAGCAGGTAACTTTTTTTTTCAAGAGCCCGGGAAAAACAGGCTGTCCAACCTTTATTTTTTGGATAAGCTGAAGGGGGATTTTTAATCATCTTGCTGCGTTTAGTTATTAATAAACCTGCCAGATAAAAATTAACCATTCTATCAATGACAGGGTATCAAAGCGGCTTCGCAGCAAGCGGCAATCAGCAGAAATTGGATGGGAATAAAGATATAAAATTATGTGAAAGGGAGGTAGTGGTATTTTTGGAATACTATTTTTTATAGAACTGCGGAATAGGATATTTTCCCCCACAGATCTTCGCGGATTTATTCCACTCCGTATAAACTCCCTCCCTTCTCAAATAAATAATTGATTCTATTATTGGTATCAGGATTCACAGCCACCGGCGGAGCATGGTGAGGTTTACTGCGCGCATCAATTACCAATGGACCTTTACAGCCCCAATGTTTATTTTCATAAAAGGCACCAATACCATTTATATCGTGCGAAGGATTACTTCGGGTAAAACTGACCCATAAAAAATTGCGCATATTTTCACTTGCAAAATTGGCATCATCGCAAATTATAATGAAGGGAAGACCTTCCAAATTGCCTAGATTACTATTTAACTGTCCATCCAGCTTAGTAAATTCAACTTTTGCTTCAGCATAATTTTTGAAGGCAGTAGCCTGGATAGCAATTACCCCAGGTATCACCAGCCGAGGGTTTTCAAAACCCTGTAAATCCTGAAGGCAGGAAGGTACCTCCGTAGCTAATTCTCTTCGAATTACTCCATAGGCTGCTAATACCACTTTGCTTCCGTTGTTGACGGAAGTACCCGAATAATCCAGGGTGTCAATAGTGGTGTTGGTATAAAAATGGATATCCCTGCTGAGGTCAATCCTTTGTAGAAAATAAGAAAGGTAATGGGGTATATTTTGTGCGCTGAGTTGGTTGGTTGGGTCGGCAGTAATGAATAAAAATTTTGCCAGACTCAATTGCCCCGTCCCCAAAATATGGTTGGCAATGGTGAGTATTTCGGCCGGTTGTTGGGCGGGTGCATAAGGAGTATACCGCTCGCTACCAATTGCTAACAACAACGGATGAACGCCGGCGGCATCTACAGCATGTACTTCGCGTAATCCCGGTATTTCCGCCTGTACCGCAGTACCCGTCATTTCGTGAATCAAATGGCCAAAACTGGTATCTTCCTGCGGTGGTCTTCCCACCACCGTAAAAGGCCAGATTGCATTTTTTTTAGCAAATACTTTGTGTACTTTCATCAATGGGAAAATATGCTGCAGGCTATAATAACCTAAGTGATCCCCAAAAGGCCCTTCCGGCTTATTTTCTCCTGGATAAACATCTCCAGTAATTACAAAGTCCGCATCTGTACTAATACAATAACCGTCTACATAAGTATACCTAAATCTACGATTTCCCAATACCCCTGCAAAAGTCATTTCACTTACACCCTCCGGCAGCGGCATTACAGCACTTACGCTATGTGCCGGTGGACCTCCAACAAAAATACTTACTTTCAGTGGAAGCCCCTTTTCTGTAGCCTTGCTTTGGTGCACACCAATGCCGCGATGAAGTTGATAATGCAATCCAATTTCTTCGTTAGGCAGATACTCATTACCCGTCAATTGTATGCGATACATACCCAGGTTGGCTTTCATTATGCCCGGTTGATTAATATCTTCGGTATATACCTGAGGAAGGGTCACAAAAGCTCCTCCATCCATGGGCCAATGATGAATAGGAGGAATATCTTCAATTTTTATTTCCTCAAAAAGTACCGGCTTTTGAAGCGGGTTTTTTAAAGGCAATGCTTTCAAAGCTGCCAGACCAACGGAAAAATTTTTGATCGGATGCTTCAGGGCTTTTACCGGATCATTTTTTAATGCAATCAACTGCTGCACCAAAGGAAGGGTATCTCTGAAAATGAATTTACTTCTTTCGAGTGTACCAAATATATTAGAGGCCGCTCTGAATCTGCTTCCCTTCACATTTTCGAACAACAAGGCAGGACCACCTGCGGCATATACCCGCAAATGAATCGCCGCCATTTCAAGATAAGGATCCACCAATTCTTTAACACGAACTAGTTGACCATTTTTTTCTAGATCTAGCAAACATGCTTCCAAGGTTGTATAGGTCATACTTACATTTTTCAGTGCAAAGATAAAACAGCTTT
>CANJDY010000376.1 GCA_947472635.1 Chitinophagaceae bacterium | reverse complement strand
TTTATAGGCAAACACATTTTTTGTTTGTCCGATGCGGTGGGTACGGTCAATGGCTTGTTGCTGCACCGCTGTATTCCACCAAGGGTCGAATAAGAAAACATAATCTGCTGCTGTCAAATTCAAACCGGCGTTGCCCGCTTTTAAACTAATTAGAAACACTTTTTCACTGGAGTCAGGCTGCTGAAAACTATTTACTAGTTCTTGTCTTTTTGGAATAGGGGTATTGCCATCTAGCCTGCAAAAAGGGATCTGGTGTTTGTTAAAACTTAGTTCAAGTAGGTCAAGCATACCAGTAAACTGGGAAAACACCAATGCCTTGTGGTTGGGAATAATATTTTTAAGTTCCTCCACCAGAATGTCTGTCTTGATGGATGCATAACAAAAAAGGTCTTCTTCTTTTACCAGTTCGCCGGAGTTACATACCTGCCTTAGTTTCAGCATACCATTAATCACACTGAGTTTACCATTATTCAGTCCTTTTTCCTTGATATCGAGAAATATACTGCTGCGCACATTTTCTTTGATGGTGTCGTAGGCCATTTTTTGTTCGATGCCCATTTCACACCAAAGGGTACTTTCAATTTTTTCTGGAAGGTCGGTAGCCACCTGCTCCTTTGTACGGCGCAGAATAAAGGGAGCCGTTAGTTTTTGTAGTGCCCTTATTTTTTCAGGATCCTGGTCGCGGTCGATGGCATCTGCATATTCTCGTTTAAAAAAATCGCGACTTCCAAACATCCCTGGCAATAAAAAACTCAACTGAGCGTAGAGGTCAAAAGTGTTGTTCATAACAGGGGTACCGCTGAGCGCGATGCGAGTGGAAGCAGTAAGCTGGTTTACCGCACGGGTAATCAGGGCGGAAGGATTTTTAATATTATGGCTTTCGTCAATAACGGCAATGCCAAATGGAAGGGCACTCATTTTTTCAATATCTGCTCGCATGGTTCCATAAGTAGTAATTACGATCTGGTGATTACCTTCCGCCATATTTTCGAAAATGCGTTGCGGGCCATGGTGTACATAGGCAGAAAGCTGCGGTGCAAATTTTGTTAGCTCCTGCTGCCAGTTGTACAACAAGCTTGAGGGGCAAATAACCAGGTGTTTTTCTGTAGGGTTTCTTTGGAGTTGGTAGGCTAAAAAGCAGATGGTTTGCAAAGTTTTCCCTAGCCCCATATCATCTGCCAAACAGGCCCCAGCTCCGGCTTCGGATAGCAGCACCATCCATTCAAAACCCTTGTGTTGGTATGGCCTGAGGGTAGCGGCTATCCCTGCTGGTATTTGATAAGTGATTGTATCGGGCTGCTGCCATTGTTGCCACCGCAGCCACCAGTCTTTTTTCATTACATCCTTTAATACCGCTGCATCCTCCGATGATTTATCTTCTATAAGCGCCATCCACTTTGCGATGGTAATATCATTTTTTGAAATTTTTCCATGCTTGATCATGGTGCTATATTGCTGCAGCCATTCATCACTCAAAATACCCAGACTGCCATCTTTTAGCAAGATGGCTTTTTGACCTGCCAGCAACATTTTTTGCAGTTCGGTAAGCACTACCATTTCTTTCCCAAAAGAAAGAGTAAGGGTTACTGTTAGTGTATTGTTTTCATTTTCTTTAATGCTAATAGTGGTAACTGCTTTGTAGGGTGAATAGCGAAAATGTTGCAACATGTCCATCCCCACCACTTGGATATCTTGTTCCAACAAGAAATGGTAAGCTTTTAAAAACCATTGTTTTTTTTGCGCCTCGGCAAATGGTAGGTAATAATATCCGTTGAGTTGCTTAATGAAATTCGGGTGCAGCCCTTCTAGTAATTTCGAAAACTGTCCTTCTGCTATTTTATTCCTTTGGATAACATAGGCCTCTCCAGCGATAGTGATTTCGTGGGTATCTTTAAAGGGCCCATCAACCAAAAATCCTTCGTAGATCCACTGGGGGGTAAGCACTAAAAAGGAGCTACTGATTTCACTCAGTATTACCCGCCTTACCGGCAATGCCTCGATCAAATTTTGGTGAAATAATCCATTGCGATTGACGGGATAGTCTTCTTCCAGCTTGGCTAAAATATGTTGCGCTAATTCCGTTGGCTGGTGCTGGTATTGTTGGGGATTATTTTTATCTAGCCATTCTAGTGTCTGGTAATCTTTGAATGCCAAAATAAAATACTCATTGGCGCTAGAGAGTAAAAATTGGTAGCGTTTAAATTCTTCGATAGCATATTTGGATCCATTTAAGGTAATATACTTTTTCAAGCTCAATGCATCGTTTTCCTTCACTACTTCAAATTGAAGCTGGGGCTTGTAGCTGCTAAAAATGCAGGGGGCTGTTTTAGCATTGGATTGGTCGGCCCATATTTTGTGATACCATTTAAAAAGGGAGGTAAAAGGTTTGAGTGTTTCGAATAATCCGTGTAGTTCCCTTAGCAAAGCGGCTTCATAAAATTCAGGATAATTCATCCCAGTTCGTCCGGTTTTATATTTTGACCGGATGCTATGATTTCTAACATCGCTATCCCCTACGCTAAAATATTTTAGTAACTGTTTTGCCTCTTTAGGCATTGAGGGAAAATGGGCGTTGATTTCACGGATATCAAGGTCACCGATTTGAAAGCTAGTCTCCATTGCAGTTTTTCGAATATGGAGGGTTTGTACTATAGAAACATTTTTTAATAACTGTTGTGGGGTTAGCAACAGGCCTGTTTTATTTTCTTCTGTAATCGCCATCATCAATTGTATTCGGCGGCAAACTTAATTAGATAAGATTGGATTTCAATAATTAAAAAAACGCTAGGTTGAAATGTTCATCAACCTGCACATTGCCAGCAATGTCCCCGACGGCGGCTAGTAGCCCCGTCGGCGGTTAAGGAGTGAGTGGTGAGTGGTGAATGGTGAATGGTGAATGGTGAATGGTGAGTGGTGAGTGGTGAATGGTGAGTGGTGAATGGTGAATGGTGAATGGTGAATGGTGAATGGTGAATGGTGAATGGCGCAAGTTTGCACATTCCCAGCAACGTCTCCATGGCAAATTCTTCGTTTCAAAAATAAGCTTCCATGGGACGTTGCGTTGCTTCAGTGTAATTTTTTGTGGATTGAATGCGTATAAAAGTTCGACGCAACGTCCCCGACAGTAGCGTTCAATTCGGTGAGAATGCACGGGAGACGTCGCTGGGAATTATTGGGATTTGGGGAGGGGGTGAATGGTGAATGGTGAATGGCGCAAGTTCGCTCATTCCCAG
>CANJDY010000375.1 GCA_947472635.1 Chitinophagaceae bacterium | reverse complement strand
GAGCCGTTGGTGAGAATCGAACTCACGACCTCTTCCCTACCAAGGAAGTGCTCTACCCCTGAGCTACAAAGGCTTAAACCTTTTACCCGAAGGTAATAAAAGAGCGGAAGACGAGGCTCGAACTCGCCACCTATAGCTTGGAAGGCTATCGCTCTACCAAATGAGCTACTTCCGCTTGCAAAATTAGCGCTACGCTAATTAAGATGATTCAACATTTAAAAGAACTTTTCCTAAGCTTATTTGCAAAAATGCAAATGAGCTTAGGAAATGTGGGCAGAGTAGGGTTCGAACCTACGTACACTTACGTGAACAGATTTACAGTCTGTCGCCTTTAACCACTCGGCCATCTACCCAAAATATCTGAAACTAATAATAATATTTATTTCAAATGTTCAGAGCCGAAGAAGGGAGTCGAACCCCCGACCTGCTGATTACAAATCAGCTGCTCTACCAACTGAGCTACTTCGGCTTACATATAAGAACTGTCCATGTAAAATTGGTAGCCGGTAGGCATCCTTATTTTTTGGATGGCAAAGGTAGGTATATTTGATTAAATCTGAAATTTTGAAATAGATTTTTTAAAAAAAAGTGAAAATTAAAGATACCCCCACCCTTACCCCAATAAAAAAGCCCCCAAAATGGGGGCTTTTTCTATGCTGCGAGCATTTCTTTTTTTCGTTTTATTTGAAGGATCACTGAATCGAGTGCCTCATCAAAACTCTCTTCGAATGATTTTGAAGAATGCTTGACAAAAATATCACACTTTGGAATATGTACATTGATCTCAGCTACCTTGTCCTTGATATTGTGTACAACATTATCAAGTTTCAAATACACTTCCACCTTTGTTATCCTGTCGTGAAATTGCTGGAGCTTTGAAATTTTCTTTTCTACGTAAGAAACTAACTTTGAATCTGCTTCAAAATGCACTGTCTGAATGTTTACGTTCATGGCGATCTAGTTTTATAGTGAGTGAACAATTGTGTGAAAAATAATCAATCCTGTAAAGTCATAGGCGATATAATTTAGATTTAATAGCCTCTTATTTTACCATTACAAGTTAGTTCATTCAAACTTAAATTACAAAAAAAAGAAATGCCATTTTACGAAACAAATTATCCGCTGTATTATTGGCTATAGCGCGACTTAGGCCTTGGGATGGGCTTTTTTATACACATCTTTTAGCTTCTCGATCGTATTATGAGTGTATATCTGCGTTGCAGCAAGACTGCTATGACCCAATAATTCTTTTACCGCATTTAAATCCGCACCATTATTCATTAAATGGGTGGCAAATGTGTGTCTCAAAACATGGGGACTTTTTTTACCGATAGTGGTTACCGATGATAAATATTGCCTTACTACATTATAAACATATTTTGGATACAACCCTTTCCCTTTGGCATTAACGAGTAAAAATACACTGTCAAAATGATCAAACTGGCTTCTTTTAGCCTCCTGGTAAGATTCGATTAATAAAATCAGCTCTTTACTTACTGGAAGCACCCGCTCTTTATTGCCTTTTCCCACCACTTTAATATTCCTATTACTGATGTCAATCTGTGATTCTCGAAGGTTTACCAACTCTGCCTGCCGCATTCCAGTATTATAAAAAAGCTGTAACAATAGCCAATGGGTTTTCCCTTCCCAATTATCGGGAAACTCAACATGGGAAAACAAGGTATGGATATCCTTTTCATCAACATATTGCGGCAAGCGCTTTTTTACCTTGGGTGAAATAATCGTCGCCATTGGACTAGTCAGTACCGCACCCTGCTTTAACTGGTATTTAAAAAAAGACTTGAGGGATGATATTTTACGATTAAGCGATTTAGACTCCATGCCGGATTCTTTCATTTCCGCCAGCCAACTTCTCACAAAAGAAGCATTGATTTCATCGGTTTTTGTACTGCCAAATTTTATTTCTATAAAATCAAAGAAACCAGTAAGATCGTTCTGATAGGAAACAATGGTATGGGGGGAATACCTTTTTTGAAAGGTAAGGTGATTTAGAAACTCCTGTATATCGGATGGATGAGTTAGCGGCATAAAAAAAACTGATATCCAAAGTTACTGGATATCAGTTTAAAAATATTAAGAACGTGTATAACAGACTAAACGTCTATTTTTCCACTTGCAATATTCTGCTTGTAAACTGCTTTCAAAACTTCTGTACGACGTCTGATAGAGGGCTTGATAAAAGCCTGACGCTCTCTTAACTGAAGTAACACACGGCTTTTTTCGAATTTCTTCTTATACTTTTTAAGCGCCTTGTCGATGTTTTCGCAATCTTTAGAATCTATTATTAACATTTGATATACCTCCTTTGGTAGTTTTTTTTAGAAGTGCAAAGATAGAAGAAATATTTAAATTTCAAAATCCAAATAATAAAAAAAGTAAATTTGTGGCATGTTTACAGGAATTATTGAAAATATAGGGGTAGTTACCGACATTATATCTTCCGGAAATAATATCAGTTTTTGGATTGAATCCGCTATTTCGGATGAGCTTACTATTGATCAAAGCGTTTCCCACAATGGGGTCTGCCTTACGGTAGAGGAAATTCGCCCTGGCCAGCATAAGGTTACCGCAATACAAGAAACCCTACATAAAACGAATCTGAATCATTGGAAAAAAAAATCGGTCATCAACCTAGAAAGATGCCTACCAATGAATGGTAGGCTAGATGGTCACCTTGTTCAGGGCCATGTAGATACCGTAGCAAGCTGTAATGAAATAGTAGAAAAAGGCGGGAGTTGGGAATATTTATTCCAATTTGACACCAAATTTGCTTCTTTGGCTATTGAAAAAGGATCCATCACCATCAACGGAATCAGTCTTACTATTTTTGATTTGACAAAAAATTCATTCCGTGTGGCCATTATCCCTTATACTTTCGAGCATACCAATATGCAATACCTATCAATCGGGGATGAAGTAAATATAGAATTTGACATGATTGGGAAATATATAAATAGGCTGATGGAGTTGAAATAACCATTTAGATTTTCAAATCTAAACAGAAAGCTTGCCATTTATCATCCTTCAAAATCAAACCCTTAAATAGCCTTTCCTTTCATTGCATTACTCACTACCATGTCCATTACCCGCTCCGCATAAGGTCTGGATAAATCATTTAACGCTTCAATTTTACTGTGAACCAAATCTTTATCATTCATCGTAAGTGCTAGCTGCAAAGCTTGCATAGCGGCAGCGGTAAGTACCAGTTCTTGTTTGGTTAATAATGCAGCATTTTTTT
>CANJDY010000374.1 GCA_947472635.1 Chitinophagaceae bacterium | reverse complement strand
TTCATGAAAATGAGTAGCCCTACCTTCGCCATAATCTTTTTTATTGGTGCTCACAAACACATCCACCACATCACCGGGAACGGCCCCTTCAATAAAAATCACCTTGCCATCCTGTCGGGCAAGCGATTTACCCTCGGCGGCATAACCGGTGACCAATATTTTTTCGAGTAAATATTTTTTTCTTTTCACTCGGCAAAAGTAACGCCTGATCGATCAAATATTGGAAAACAAAGATTTATTATTTTTGTTAATGATTTGTAATTTTACTTTCTATGCTAGTAAAAATGGCAATAAACCGCAGATTTTAAATACTTTTACAATGCATAGGAACATTCAACAATACAACTCTACAATGAAGCAATTTCTTATTTTTTGTATGATCGCCTTGGTTGGCATTAGTGCCGGCGCACAAAATTTTAAAGTCACCTTACAGGCTCCCCAGTACAAAAGCGGGATCGCCTTCCTCACTTACCACATGGGTAAAAATCTCAATATTGAAGATTCTGCAGCAGTATCTATTAACGGGACAGCCGTATTTACTGCCAAAAGAAAATTGCTTCCAGGAGTTTATGCTGTTGTTTTACCAGGAAAAAGGATTTCAATTGATTTTTTTGTTGATAAGGAACAGCAAATTTCAATGAAGGTGGATACTACCGATTTGGTTAACAAAACGTTTGTTACCGGCTCCAAGGAAAATATATTATTCCAGCAATATCAGCAGTACATAGCAGTAAAGGGTAAATTGCTGGAAGCAGAAAGGCAGGCATATTTGCAATCCACTACAAAAAAGGATTCCGCTTTGCATGAGGCAAATTATTTAAAGTTGAACACAGCGTTAAATGATTACCGCGAGGGTATTGTAAGGGATAATGCCAACTCAATGATGGCCGTTTTATTAAATGCGATGAAAGAGCCACAGGGCCTCACTAAAAAAATGGTCACCCGAAATGATTCTTTGGAAAATTACTATTACTACAAAGCGCATTACTGGGATGGCATCACCTTTATGGATGACCGGATTTTACGAACGCCGTTTTTTCTTCCCAAGTTTGAAAAATATTACCGGGAAGTGCTATCACCACAATCAGACAGTATCATTAAAGCAATAGATTACCAATTGTTGCTGGCACGCAATAACCAGGAAGTCTATAAGTTTATGTTGAACTGGTTAACGGATGAATATATGAATCCCAAGTACATGGGCCAGGATGCAGTATTTGTGCATCTCTTTGAAAAGTATCATAGCAAAGGGTTAACAGGTTGGCTCAACGAAAAGCAGCAGGAGACAATTAGTCGCAGGGCTTACATGTTGATGGCAAATTTAATTGGGTTAAAAGCGGCTGATCTAGAGATGATTGACACTGCCGGAAGACCAGCCTCTTTGTACAAGTTGGCGGCTGATTATACCATTGTTGTATTTTGGGATCCTACCTGTGGCCACTGTAAGACGGAGCTCCCCAGGCTAGATTCCATTTACAGAGCCAGCTGGAAAAAAAATGGTGTAAAAATGTATGCGGTATTATCAGGCGACCCCAAAGAAGATCTTAAGAAAGAGTGGACGAAATATATCCGGGAACACAATATAGCAGATTGGACAAATGTGTACCAAACAAAGGAAATGGAAACTGCCATTACGGAGGCTCAAAAGCCTGGCTTTAGGCAGTTGTACGACATTACACTTACCCCCACTATTTATCTGCTAGATAAAGAGAAACGAATTATTGGAAAAAAATTAACCTTAGAACAATTGCATGAATTGCTACAGGTTAAATGGAGCGCAAAACCAAGTAAAAAATAAGTCGGCATAAAGTAATGTTCGCTGCTGCTGGTAATAAAAAAGCCAATGACATCCAGTGTCATTGGCTTTTTTATTACTGAAGAGTAGTTCATTCAACTATACAATTTCTTTTACTGCATTGTAGATTACGGTAGGTTTTCCGAGCGTGTAGTAATGTAATACTGGCACACCAAAAGCCTTCAGTTCTTTGGATTGTTGTATCAGCCATTCCGTTCCTATTTGCTCTACCTCCTGGTCTGTTTTGGCTTTTAATATGGCATCCGAAAGATCGGTGGGAATGTCAACATGGAATATTTTTGGTAAAATGGTCAATTGTTTTTTATTGGTAATGGGCTTTAGTCCGGGAATAATTGGCACGTCAATACCGATTGCCCTGCAGTCCTTTACAAACTGATAAAATTTATTGTTATCAAAAAACATTTGTGTCATGATATAATCAGCCCCTGCATCTACCTTGTCTTTAAGGTGCAACAAGTCGGTTTGAAGGTTGGGTGCTTCAAAATGTTTTTCGGGGTATCCCGCTGTGCCAATGCAAAAATCGGGCTTACCACCATTTTTAATATCTTCCTCTTGGTAAATTCCATTATTGAGATCAACTACCTGCCTTAAAAGATCCACTGCATAGGCATGGCCATCTGGTTCAGGTTCAAAATTGGTCTCATTTTTTGCTGCATCACCCCTTAATACTAGCACATTGTCGATTCCCAAAAAATTAAGGTCAATCAGGGCATCTTCTGTGACACTTTTATTAAACCCCCCACAAATTAAATGCGGAACAGTATCAATATTATAATGGTTTTTTATTGCAGCACAAATGGCTACCGTTCCCGGGCGTTTTTTTACTTCCACCTTTTCAAAAGTGCCATCTGCCTTTTTCTTAAACATGGTTTCACTTCGGTGGTAAGTGACATTGATAAACGAAGGCTTAAACTCCATCAAGGGGTCTAAATGGTCGTAAATTGACTGAATGGTTCTGCCTTTTAATGGTGGTAAAATTTCAAACGACACCAATGTGTCCTTTGCCTGCTTGATGTGATCTGTAATTTTCATAACTGTAGTAATGGCGGCAAAGATAAACGCTAAATGTAAAAAAACCTTGTTTGTGTAAAAACGGGCGTTTTTGGGCAATGGGCAGTGGTGAATGGTGAATGGTGAATGGTGAATGGGCAACGCTTTGTGGTGCAAGTTCGCTCATTCCCAGCAACGTCTCCATGGCGGAGCCTTTGGTTCATCAGGATGGCTCTATGGGACGTTGCGTTGATAGGGTGTATAATTTCTTTGCTTTTGCTCGGTAGGAGCAGCCTATTGATAGCAAGCAACAAAATCAATATTTGCTCCATAGGAGCAACCTATTCTACTAATCCCTTTCAATTATATTTCCACTGCACATCCTAAGACATAAATGGGTTACCCCGCTGGGGTAATTTTCATTATGAATCATTCTACCAATAGATTGCACCGCTGGT
>CANJDY010000373.1 GCA_947472635.1 Chitinophagaceae bacterium | reverse complement strand
GATTATGCAGCTAATTGTAACCAACTGATAAAAAAATTATTTTTCATTTTACTTGCAGACAACTTAAAGGCTGCTTAATTTAAAGGTCTGTTAGAACTGAAGCAGTTCCACACTGTACCCTTCAAGTGCTAACGGCAAAATAAATTTGCCTGCCATGAAGCATTTCTTGATCATTTTCGCCTGCTGCCTTTTAACCTCCAGTTGCTATTGCTGGGGTTTTTTTGCACACCAAAAAATCAATTACCTAGCTGTATTTCTATTGCCTCCAGAAATGATGGTTTTCTATAAACCCAACATTGGCTTCCTCTCCGAACACGCCGTGGATCCTGATAAAAGAAGATATGCAGTTCCAGAAGAAGGACCCCGTCACTATATAGATATTGATCAGTACGGTCAATATCCTTATCCCAATCTTCCCCGTTCCTGGAAAGAAGCAGTTGAGAAATTTGGCGAGGACTCACTAAAAATGTTTGGCATAGTGCCATGGCATATTCAAACGATGCTTCTCCGCCTAACGAGTGCGTTTAAGGAAAAAGATTTTGCCAAAATCATGAAAAACAGTGCAGAGATAGGACATTATATTGCAGATGCCCATGTACCCTTGCACGCCAATAGTAACCACAATGGCCAGTATACCAACCAGAAAGGCATTCATGGATTTTGGGAAAGCCGAGTACCCGAATTATTAGCGGAAAAGCAATTCAACTTCTTTATTGGAAAGGCACAATATATCGAAAACCCCGGCGCCTATATTTGGGGGAGGGTACTGGAAAGTGCCCAAGCAGCGGATTCTGTGTTGACATTTGAAAGGGAACTTACCCATTCATTTCCTAGCAACCAAAAATTTAGTTTCGAAAACCGAAACGGCTCATTGATCCGACAATATTCAACTGCCTTTACCATCGCTTATGACAAAATACTCAATGGGATGATAGAAAGAAGAATGCGCCTTTCTATTGCCTCTATCGCCTCCTTTTGGTATACCGCTTGGGTAAATGCAGGGCAGCCTGATTTGCGTGTTCTTTCCAAGCAGCCATTTTCAGAAACTGACAACAAGGCATTTGAACTATTGAATGAAAGCTGGAAAAACGGTTCAAAGATGATTGGAAAGCAGGAAGAGGAACATCCGGCTCCCTAAAACCCTGCCCTATTTGCCATTGGCTTGTTCAGCAATTAAACGACCTAACTATTTCACCCTCCCTGCTCGTTTTTCGGGGTGAAATTGCCTGATAAAAGAAAAAGTTTTCTTATTTCATCTACAACTTCCCTTTCATTTGGGTACTTTTGCATTCTGAAAAAAATACAATTCAACTACTAATAACAGCTATCCGTGGTACATAATTTCAATGCAGGCCCTTCTATTTTACCAAAAGAGGTTTTTCAACAAGCCGCGGAGGCCGTATTGAATTACAATAATAGTGGCCTATCTATTTTGGAATTGGGCCATCGAACCGCCAGTTTTGAGGCGGTAATGGCTGAAGCAAGGGATTTAGTTAGGGAGCTGATGCAGCTGGACGACCAGCATGAAGTATTGTTTTTGCATGGTGGTGCCTCCACTCAATTTATGCAGGTACCAATGAATTTGCTGGATGATAAAGAAACAGCTGCCTATGCTGATACGGGTGTGTGGGGAATTAAAGCGATTAAGGAGGCCAAGCTTTTCGGCAAAGTAGAGGTCGTATGCTCAGGGAAAGAAAGCAATTATACCACTATCCCGAAAGATTTTGCAGTACCCAATGATGCTGCGTATTTTCATATTACCACCAATAACACCATTTACGGAAGCCAGTGGCAAAAGATTCCTTATACGAGCATACCGCTAGTGGGAGATATGAGCAGTGATATTTTCAGTAGAGTGATTGATTTCAATGCCTTCGACCTACTATACGCTGGCGCCCAAAAAAACATGGGGCCTGCCGGAGTAAATTTGGTAGTGGTAAAGAAAAATATTCTAGGAAAAATAAAACGTGCCATCCCCACCATTATGGATTACCGCAATCACATCAACGAAGGCAGTATGCTTAATACACCGCCAGTTTTTGCTGTTTTTGTTTGTATGCTTACGCTTCGCTGGCTAAAAGCTCAAGGCGGAGTGGCTGCTATAGAAAAACTAAATGAGGCAAAGGCCGCCTTACTATATGCTGAAATTGACGAAAATCCTTTTTTTCGCGGCACGGTCAATAAGGTAGATAGAAGCAAAATGAATGTATGTTTTGTAATGAACGATTCATCCCTCGAAGCGGCTTTTCTGCGCTTAACAAAAGAAAAAAACATTGTAGGTATAGAAGGACACCGGCTTGTAGGCGGTTTCAGGGCTTCTTTATACAATGCACTACCTATTAGCAGTGTTACAGTTTTGGTAAATGCAATGAAAGAATTTGCTAGCACGCATGCATAAAAAATACAACCCATTTTAGATTAGTTAATATTTTCATGATGATCACGATTCAACCTTTTAGAGCCCTACGACCCGAAGCACAACATGCTAAACAAGTAGCATCCCGACCCTACGATGTACTCAATAGTAAAGAAGCAAAAATAGAAGCACAAGGCAACCCGAGCAGTTTTTTACACATTACCAAAAGTGAAATTGATTTGCCCGAAGACGTGGACATTCACTCTCAACAAGTATATGATGTTGCAAAAAATAATCTGGAGGCTTTCATCAGTAGGAATATTTTATTTCGTGAAAGTAAACCCTGCTATTATATCTACCGGTTAATAATGAATGGAAGAAGCCAGACAGGATTGGTTTGCGGAAGCAGTGTAGATGACTATGAAAACGATCTCATCAAAAAGCACGAGTTTACTAGGCCTGAAAAGGAAAAAGACAGAATCAACCATATTGCCACCACCGGTGCCCAAACAGGAAATGTTTTTTTAGCCTACCGAAATGTAGCAGAAATCGACGAAGTAATTAGCAAATGGCAAAAAGAAAAAAATCCAGTGTACGACCTGCTTGCAGAAGATGGTATTCAACACAGTATTTGGATAATCAACGATTCGGCTACCATCGATCTAGTTAGCGAATTGTTTAAAACCAAAGTGCCATTCACTTACATTGCCGATGGTCATCACCGGGCTGCTTCGGCAGCAAAAGTGCGAAAGGCGTTGGGCAAAGATGCGCCTGAAGGGGCCAATGTTTTTCTGACCACCTTATTTCCTTCCAACCAGTTACACATTATGGATTACAATCGGGTAGTGAAGGATTTGAATGGAGTAGGAACTGAAGAATTACTAGAAAAAATATCCAACTCCTTTACTGT
>CANJDY010000372.1 GCA_947472635.1 Chitinophagaceae bacterium | reverse complement strand
TTTGGTCGTGACCATACTTATTTAAGAATATCGCTTACGGACAACTGCAACCTTCGTTGTTTTTATTGTATGCCCGAAGAGGAGTATGAATTTACGCCTGCTTCCAGACTAATGCAGCCGGATGAAATAGAAGCCATTGCCAAAATTTTTGTTGCACAGGGCGTAAACAAAATAAGGCTAACAGGTGGTGAACCCTTGGTAAGAAAAGATGCCGGAAAAATAATTCTATCCCTTTCCAAACTGCCGGTAGCACTTACACTAACGACGAATGGTACACGCATCCATGAATATGTCGAACTATTGAAGCAAGCCAATATCCAAACACTCAATATCAGCCTCGATACTTTGCAAGCCGATAGGTTTATGCTCCTAACTCGCCGCGACCATTTCAAACAGGTATACGACAATATTCAGCTGCTTATCCGTAATGACTTTCAGGTAAAAGTGAATGTGGTGGTAATGAAAGGAATGAATGATTCAGAAATCAACGATTTTATTGAGTGGACAAAAGATACCCCTGTGGAAGTAAGGTTTATTGAATTCATGCCTTTCAGTGGAAACCGGTGGACGAGCAACAAGGTATTTACCTGGCAACAAATACTGGAAGTGGTGGAATCAAAATATCCCATAGTTCGACTAAATGATGAATTGCATGATACTGCAAAAAAATATACTGTTCCAGGGCATGCAGGTTCCTTTGCAGTCATCAGCACCATGACTTCTCCTTTTTGCAGTGGCTGCAATCGGATGCGACTAACGGCGGATGGGAAAATGAAGAACTGCCTTTTCTCAAAAGAAGAAACCGACCTATTGACTGCTTTTCGTAATGATGAAGATATTTTGCCCCTGATACAAAAAAGCGTTACCAGTAAAGCAAAGGAATTAGGCGGCCAATTTACCGCAGATTTTGAACAGGTGCATGCAGATGAAATTCAAAACAGATCGATGATTACCATTGGCGGATAAACTTTTTACCCAATCATGATTAGCGTAACCGAAGCAAAAAAAATAATTCAAGAACAGGTAAGTCCACTCCATCCAGTTCAATTGCCCCTTCTGCAGGCAGTAGGACTTGTATTGGCAGAAGATGTTTTTTCCACTATCGATTTCCCTCCATTCAATCAATCATCAATGGATGGCTATGCATTTAGCTTCGACGGTTGGAAAAGAAATGGAACGTTACCAATTGAAGGAGAAATTGCTGCAGGAAGTAACAGCAACCAAACTTACGCTTCCGAAAAAGCAGTGCGGATCTTTACAGGAGCCCCTGTTCCGCAAGGAACGGATACGGTGATAATGCAGGAAAAAGCGACTGTCTTAAATGGTCTTTTAACTATAGAAGATCAACATATACAATTAGGGGTTAACGTTAGACCCAAGGGTGCTGATATAAAGGCGGGCGAATTGGCATTGAAAGCAGGAACCCTATTAACACCCGGAGCAATTGGCTTTTTAACTGGAATAGGCATTACATCAGTGGCAGTTTTTCCAAAACCCGTGGTGAGTATTATTGTTACTGGCAATGAATTGCAACCAGCAGGCAAGCCATTGCAGTATGGCCAAGTATATGAATCTAATTCGGCTACCATTACAGCAGCGCTTCAACAAATTCATATCAATGAAATAAAAGTATTTTGGGCAGAGGATAATCTTGCCGTTTTACAAAAAACATTTCAGGAAGCAATTGAGCAATCGGATGTGATATTGTTAACCGGCGGCATCAGCGTGGGTGACTATGATTTTGTGTTAGAAGCTGCCGGTCAATGTGGGGTAACAAAATTATTTCACCGAATAAAACAACGACCAGGAAAGCCCTTGTATTTTGGTAAGAAAGAAAATAAATTAATTTTTGGTTTGCCGGGAAATCCATCTTCGGTACTAACTTGTTTGTACGAATATGTGCTTCCAGCATTACAACAATTGGGTAACCAACACAAGGGATTAAAGACAATAGAAGCGTCCCTTTTATCAGCGATCAATAAAACGGTGGGGCTTACCCATTTTTTAAAAGGTTATTATGATGGTGATAAAGTATTGCCCTTGGGTGCGCAAGAAAGCTACCGCCTTAGTTCATTTGCCAAAGCCAATTGCCTGATACAAATAGAAGAAAATACTACCCATTGTGAGATAGGCGAAAAAGTAAGCATTCATTTATTACCGGAATAAATAAATAATATGCCTGAAAAAATTATTTTATTATATGGCTTACTATTTTTAGTAGCATTTTTATATGCATCCGTAGGCCATGGTGGCGCCAGCGGCTATCTTGCCCTAATGGCCCTATTCAGTTTTAGTCCGGAGGTAATGAAGCCTTCCGCACTGCTGCTGAACTTATTTGTTTCACTCACTGCATTTATCCAGTTTTACCGAGGCAAGTATTTCATCAAAAAAATATTTCTTCCATTGGCATTGGCTTCCATCCCCATGGCTTTTGTTGGTGGTTTATTGGTAATGGATGGCGCTTTGTATAAAAAGATATTGGGATTATTACTGCTCATTCCAGTAGCAAGATTTTTACTTTTCAGCAATACTCCTGCTACCGAATTAAAAAAATCAAGTACGCCTTTGTCTTTATTAATTGGCGCATTCATTGGTTTTCTTTCTGGCCTGATTGGCATTGGAGGAGGCATTATTTTATCCCCGGTACTTTTATTTCTAAAATGGACCGATCAAAAACAGACTGCTGCCATCAGCGCGCTATTTATTTTTGTAAATTCACTTGCAGGATTGGCTGGACAATACACCAAGGGTATTCAATTCAACCAAGCTATGATAGTATATGTACTGATTGCTTTCGCAGGTGGATTATTGGGGTCTTACCTTGGAGCAACCAGATTTAAACAAAGCATTTTAAAAAACATACTGGCGATTGTTTTACTACTGGCAGCTGTAAAATTAATATTTTCAGGCGCCTAAAATATTGGTCTATAAAAAATTATAATTCAGCTAATAAAAAATAAATAATGAAGGTAAATATTATGTTTTTTGGACAGCTCGCAGATATAACAGGAGTGGATACGCTAATCCTGGAAAACAGCCATGATACAGATGACTTGGTAAAGTCCCTTCAAATAACTTACCCAGCTTTAATGAATTCAACCTTTGTAATAGCAGTAAATAAAAAGATTATTTCATCCAACACAATTTTAACCGATCAATGCACCGTTGCATTATTACCTCCTTTCTCTGGAGGATAAAAAATGGAAAAAGACAACCCATCATATGAAAGATACCAGCGGCAGATTCTTTTAAAAGGATTTGGCGTATT
>CANJDY010000371.1 GCA_947472635.1 Chitinophagaceae bacterium | reverse complement strand
GTAACTGGTATTTTCACTTAGAAACTCCCTGATTGAATTTTTGTTATTTTCATTGTGCACAACAGTCTTGAAATATTCTACAAAACGCTCCGTGTTAAAATTATTATCTGCATCTAGTACATCTAAAATAATAAATTGCCGATCTATCTGTTGCTGCAACCGGGTTAAAATATAAGTCTGGGCCAGGCTAGTACCATATACTAAACGCTGCTCCCTAATCCACTGAATACTTTGGTTGCAATTGTGCAAGGCCTCGGTAATAGTAGCAAGTAGCATGCGCAGGCTTGCTGCATCATGGGCTGACTTACCTAAAAAAATGTATTCATTGACCAATCTGTTTTGCTCTAAAAAAGGGAATATGGCATCCCCTGGATTTTCATAGCGGTGCACAATTTCCTTTTCAAGGCCGAGGGTAGTAATGCGATAGCTTAGTAATTGTAAAGCCTCCTGCAACTGCTGGATCAACTTGGGTTCCGATAAACTAATTTGCATTCCCAATATTTCAAAAAACTGTTTCCACAAACCGGCATCCATTCCTTCTACCCAGCAGTGGTCATTTTTTTTATAAAAAACTTTATTGATTACATATAAAAAATTATCTGGGGCCTGCAATTCAGGTAATAGCTTATGCTTTACCTTACCCAGTAATTCCTGCACTAGGCCGCGACTGCTCACTATCCCATTCTCTGTAAGGGCAATGACAATATTGGTTTTTAAAAACTGGGTAAGCAGTGCTTTGCGCAAACCAAAAAGCAAGGACCTATCCTGACTTAACTGGTACAAAATAGCTTTACACCGCCATTCTGCCTGCTCTATATCCTTGGCGTTATCTGGCCTCATTTTGCCAATGAGTTCAACTAAAAAATCGAGACTTCTGTTGGCTGCATGGAGGGGCAATACAACGGCCTGCTCCTTTTTGGGCAGCTTGGTAAACTCCTTATTTTTTTTTTCATTTCTCGTCATCTGGCCAGGGGTAATTACAGCTTTGCTGTAAAAATATCACTTTTAAAAAAGGAAAGACAAGGAGAATGTAGAAAATGTTGCTTCACATTTCATTTGCTTCAAAAATTCGGCCTATTTTTACAATCTATTACAATGATAACTTACAGCCATACAAAACTTCAAGAAGACAGCGATACCATTACCGCCATCCAACATTCCTATACCCTCATTGTTTGGAATGACGAGGTGAATTCTTTTGATTGGGTAATAGAAACATTGGTAGCTGTATGCGGACACTCCAAGGAACAGGCCGAGCAATGTGCTATCATTATTGATAGCAAGGGGAAATATTCTGTCAAAGAAGGAGCCTACGAAATTCTGAAACCTATGTGTGATGCCATTACCGACCGGGGAATTGGGGCTACTATTGAAGTATTGGCAGACTAATCCGTTGCACCCTTCAACCGCCATTTGACAGCAAAGAAATTTTATCTTTACACCATGACTTTACTGAACGATGATTTATTATTCCCCCCCGTATCGATGGCCGACGAGGATGGGATACTTGCTATGGGCGGTAATCTCAGTACTGAAAGGCTATTGCTGGCCTACCGCAATGGTATTTTTCCCTGGTACAATGATGGTGAACCGATTCTATGGTGGAGCCCCGACCCACGCTTTGTGCTATTTCCCGAAAAACTGAGGGTAACCAAAAGCATGCAAACCGTTTTAAACAACGGTAAATTTCGCTTTACCATCAACCGGGCATTTTCCACGGTAATTCAACAATGCAAAACCACTGACAGAAAAGAACAGGAAGGTACCTGGATATCACCTGCTATACAGGAAGCCTACACGAAATTGCACCTTTTGGGCTATGCCCATAGCGCGGAGGCTTGGCACAACGGCGAACTCGTTGGTGGCTTATATGGTATAAGAATAGGCAACGTGTTTTTTGGTGAAAGCATGTTTAGTACACAAAGTAATGCTAGTAAATTTGCCTTCATCCACTATGTACGTCAGTTACAAAAGGAAAAGGTTTCACTAATCGATTGCCAGATATATAGTTCCCATCTTGAAAGCTTGGGTGCCAAAATGATTTCGCGAGAAAAATTTATGAACTTGCTTTCTGAGAATTTATAGCCCCCGCCTCCTTTTATACCTTTTAATTCAGAAAGCCAAACGGAAACAGCGTTGAAAAATAGGCACAAAAAAACGCAGGTAAAACTACCTGCGTTAATGTGAAAATAATACTTTTTATTTAGGAACCACAGCTCACACAACCATCTTCCATACTACAGGTAGGACCAGAAAAGTCGGTATTGATATCGTCTAAATTATTCTTACTGGCAGTACCATCAATTTGTGGAATCACTGGAGCCATCTCTTCGCTTCCTTGTTTTTCAATGGTAAACTGTACCGCCTGGGTAGCAGCCTGAGAGCGCAAATAATACATCCCTGTTTTCAGCCCCTTCTTCCAGCCATAGAAATGCATAGAAGTAAGTTTGGAGATACTTGGACTATCCACAAATAAGTTGAGCGACTGCGACTGGCAGATAAATGCCCCCCTGTCTGCTGCCATATCTATTAAATTGCGTTGCTTAATTTCCCAAACTGTTTTATATAGTTCTTTAATATCGTCAGGGATTTCATTGATTTTCTGAATAGATCCGTTGGCAGCAATGATCCTGTTCTTCATATCATTGTTCCATAAACCTAGGCTAATTAGGTCTTTTAATAGATGCTTATTAACAATAATAAATTCACCACTTAATACCCGTCTAGAATAAATATTGGAGGTATACGGCTCAAAACATTCGTTATTGCCCAATATTTGAGAGGTAGATGCAGTAGGCATCGGTGCTAGCAATAGACTGTTTCTTACCCCATGCTCCATTACTTCTTTTCTGAGGCTATCCCAGTCCCAGCGAGTAGAGGGCGCCACATTCCACATATCAAACTGAAACAATCCTTTTGACAAGGGCGAACCTTGGAAAGATGAATAAGGTCCTTCCTGAATGGCTAGGTCCTTACTGGCTGTCATCGCAGCAAAGTAAATGGTTTCAAAAATATTCTTATTCAACATCTTGGCCAGATCACTTTCAAAAGGAAGACGTAATAAGATAAATACATCTGCCAACCCCTGTACCCCCAATCCAATCGGACGGTGACGAAGGTTTGAATTTTTTGCTTCCTCAACTGGATAGTAGTTGTTGTCGATAATTTTATTGAGGTTGAGTGCAGCCTGGTAGGTTACATCATATAATTTCTGCTGATCGAAACTGCCGTTAATCACAAAGCGCGGCAATGCGATGGAAGCAAGGTTACAAACCGCCACTTCATCAGGACTGGT
>CANJDY010000370.1 GCA_947472635.1 Chitinophagaceae bacterium | reverse complement strand
TTTAAAGGCTTCCATTGAATGAATACCATGGTCACCCAATGCTGAAATTGCATAGCCAGTCAATAAAATGGTACCTGTAAATAGAATAACAGTTTGAATTGATTCAGTAATTACTACCGCTTTTAAACCTCCTAGTACGGTGTATATTGTAGTGATCAGAGAGATGAGTGTAATAGACCAAACAACACTAATGCCAAAAAAACTTTCGAAAACTACAGCCCCAGCATATAAGCTCATTCCAATATGGACAAATAATGCGCCAATAATACCTATAAAAGCGAGTACTGTTCTTGAATTCTTGCAGTACCGTCTTTCTATAAATTCGGGAAGGGTTGCTACTTTATTTTTAAAGTACAATGGTGCAAATACAAGCGATAATAGGATAAGCGTGATAGTTGCCAACCATTCAAAATTACCCCATACCAATCCTTCTGTGTAACCTCCAGCAGCCAATCCTATCAGGTGAATGGTAGAAATATTGGATGCAAAAAGGGAGGCTCCAATTATTCCCCATTTTAGACCTCTGTTGGCTAGAAAGAACCCCTCGGAAGTCTCGTTTTTTCTATTGGCATACATAAGACCTACTATCAAAATGCCAATAATATAGACAACAATAATGATTAAGTCTAATGCGGGTAAATGGATGTTTTTCACGTTTTTGTTATTTATAAATTAATTGTAATTGCTAACTTCAATCGATAACAGATAACGATGTATTCTATTATTGTTACCATGAATTTATTAGTAAAATGAAAGGGGGTTCATTCATTTGCTATTTTCTTCAACCAAATCTACTTGAATACCTTATTCTGCGCATTCTATTTATTAATCAAGTCTTATCCGATATTAATCAAAGCGGTAAAGCCCCAAATGGAATAGGGGGGCATTGGGGGCATAAATACAATACTAATTGGATGATAAGCTTACATTGGTAATCTTTCTCGGTACCCAAATTTGCATCTGGCCTTTACCCCGGTTAGCCCAGGAGTAAAAAGGGATAGCAGTTACTATTCTGTTGACAGAATTGACAGTTAATCCCCCTGCAGAAATTTTCGCAACCGGTGCTTGGGTTTGAATCGAAACAATTCCATCCAATAGGGTAGCTTTAAATGCTGTTTTAAAAACAGCTTTATCCGGTAGTACAATATCCATTACTTTTCCCTCATTATCTGGATGTTCAAAGCAGTACACTAGTGGACCTCTTTGAAGTGCAACACGGCTTTGATTATCCTTCACATTATCAATGGCAACGATTCTGCGAACAGGCATGGGTAAATTTATTTCAACCACATCTCCTTTTTTCCAATTTTTATTAACGACCGCATATCCATTGGCCATTGTAAAGATTGCAGGAATGCCATTGACTGCTATCGAAATTTTTTCTGAAGAGTTGGTCAAATATCGATACGTATCTCCCGGAACCGGTTGATTATTAGCCCAACCTGGAATTCGAACCAATAGATCAAATGCAGTTGGTTTTTCCGGATTAACGGAGATTGAAATATTACCCTCCCAAGGATAATTAGTGACCTGTTTTAACTCAACTTTCTGCTCTTTGATGATAAGCGATGCAGTGCTTCCTACAAACAGATTAACCCATACAGCCTCATTGGATTTCGCATAAATATAATTGCCTACGGATTCAACCAATCGGGCAATATTTGATGGGCAACAAGCTGTGCCAAACCATTCACTCCTTGAATGGTCACCTACTGATGCCAGTGGATTTTCGTAGAAAAAAAGATCTCCCTTTAGTGATAAGCCATCCAAAGCACCATTGTAAAGGCTTCTTTCAAGAATGTCTACGTATTTACTTTCTCCGGTAAGTAGGTTCATTCGTTGATTCCAAAATACCATACCTACCGATGCACAGGTTTCACAATATGCCGCTTCGTTCGGTAAATCATAATCAACCGTAAATCCTTCATTTCTTCCTGATGAACCAATGCCTCCGGTAATGTACATGTTACGATATACTACATCTTCCCATATTTTTTTGATAGCTTTCAAATATCCTGTATCATTTTTTGCTGCAGCCACATCAGCAGCTCCGGTGAATAAATACATCGCACGAACTGCATGACCTGAAATTTCAGTTTCCTCCCTCAGCGGCAATCTGTTTTGACAATAATCTTTACTACCTAGTTTTCTATCAAAATAACCATGCCCCCGCTGCTCAAGATACCAGTCTGATAAGTCGAGATACCGTTTATCTCCGGTTGTTTTGTAAAGCTTTACGAGCGCCAATTCAATCTCTTGGTGCCCAGATACCCAATGCCGATTTTGCAAACGGAAAGTTGAATCAATATGGTTGGCAAAACGGATGGCCACATCCAGTAATTTTCTTTTACCAGTGGTGTTGAAATAAGCGATGGCTGCTTCTATCAAATGCCCTGCACAATAGTCTTCGTGCTTATCCATATCAGTCCATCGTTTTGAAATATCTACCAAAGTAAAATAAGTATTTAAATACCCATCCGGTAATTGGGCTGCTGCAATTTTATCAATCCATTCTTCCGCCTTTTTTTCTAATAATGGATCAGGGTGATTACTTAGTGAATAAGCGATTGCTTCCAGTGCTTTATATACATCAGAATCATCATAAAAAATACCTTCATGTTTCTCACCTTTTTTAGCAGCAACTTTTTCGAAATTCCGAATCCGTCCAGTCTTAACTTCTGTTTGATCAATACAAACGGGGATACTAACATTTGTTACTGCATTAATACGTGAATTCCAAAATTTATCGGTGATTTTAATCTGACTGAAGTTAACAGACTCTCTTTTTTGAAAAGAAATTTGTGCCTCAGCTTTTGAAATAGCAAAAGCTATCACTAACGGATAAATAAAAAAATGAGTGATTTTCATTTACTAATATTTTATTGAGATTAGGAAATTTAGTTTTACTGAATCACGCTGCTTTTAGCCTGATTGATATTTTCTTATTACAATCGGTATTGTAAGCAATTTTGATTCAATCAAAATTGCTACATTTTACCCAATTTGTAAGAATTTCCTTGTTTTGTTGTAAAGCCAATGGAGCCGTCGGCATACTTGGTTGTCTTTACATTTTTACCGTTACAAGAAACTTTAGTAAGGGTTCCTGCCTTAATTCGGCAATCTTGGCCTCCCTTTGATAGTATCTCTACTTCAGTTATCAATTTTTCTTTCCAGGCAAACTTTAATTCGAAGGCTCCTCTTGCACAAACCCCATTAAATGAACCGGTTGACCATTCATCTGGAAGAGCTGGTAAAAGTTCAATTGTTTCTTCATGCGATTGGATCAACATCTCTGTTATTCCGGCTGTAACGCCAAAACTTCCATCCA
>CANJDY010000369.1 GCA_947472635.1 Chitinophagaceae bacterium | reverse complement strand
TAATCCATGCCAGAATCGGTCATCCCGAAGGCCCTCAAGTTAATGACCCCCGTGCTCCTGAATGGGAACAGGTGGTAAAGCAGCATTTCGAATGGTGGGACAAAGTAGTAGAAAGAAAAAAGAAAAATGGAGAACGAATGGTATTTCTCACAGAATTTGGTCCACCAGATTATATGCCTACCATGGCTTATACTCGACAGCCCTTAGCTGATCAATGGGCCATCAATGTGTACATGATGAATTTATTAAGAAAAAGATATTCCTGATTTTTTATTATTAACAAAAAATGATTACTGCAATTTTATTATTTTCACTTACTGAGTTAATTGGAAGGTTTCATCCAGTATTAGTTCACTTGCCGATAGGAGTGTTATTGCTGGCATCCATATTTCAATTGCTTTTGCATAAACAAAAGGCAATATCGCTGCAACCCGCCATTCATATCACCTTATTTTGGGGAATGCTTAGTGCCATCGCTTCCTGTGTCAGCGGCTTTTTATTATCAAAAACAGATGATTATGATGCTTTACTTATCAGCAGACACCAATGGTTTGGCATTGCTGTGGCAGTAATCTCTTTTGTTGCCTATACTTTACATAAACGGCAGCATCAATATACAAAATGGGTAATGTTGCTCATGGCTATAGTAATAATTATCACAGGTCATTTGGGAGGCTCTATTACCCATGGTTCCGATTATCTTACTAAAGCATTTTCATCCGATGAGGTAGAAGATGTAAAAAGAAAACCGATTGCGAATGTGCAGGATGCTGTAGCTTATACTCAGGTAATTCAGCCTATTCTTACATCGAAGTGCTATGGGTGCCATGGACCTAATAAACAAAAGGGGAAATTAAGACTAGATCTTCCTAATTTTATTTTGAAAGGAGGAAAAGATGGAGCTATCATTGCAGCTGGAAAAGCAGAGGAAAGTGATTTAATAAAAAGAATCCTGCTACCAAAGGAAAATAAGGATCATATGCCCCCCATTGAGAAGCCCCAGCTCAGCAAACATGAAACGGAACTGTTGTACTGGTGGATTAGTACAGGCGCTGATTTTAACAAAAAAGTAAAAGACCTTGCACAACCTGAAAAGATAAAACCAGTACTTCTATCCCTTCAGTCGGCCGAAATAAGGGAAGTAGTAAAATTGTCTGATATCCCCGACCAAGCAGTAGAAAAAGCAGATGCGCAGGCCATTCAACAATTGAAGGCAAGAGGTATCGCCATATCACCCGTAGCTCAAAACAGTAATTACCTGTCGGTAAATTATGTAGCGGTAGATTCAGTTACTGAAAGGGATTTGCAATTATTGGAGCCATTGCGCAAACAATTACTTTGGCTAAAATTGGGCAATTCCGCAGTCACCGATCAACAGATGGAAACTATATCCAAGCTTACCCTCCTCACGCGATTATCACTAGAAAGAACCGCCATCACCGATAAAGCATTGCTTCCTTTAAAAAAATTAACATCGCTTCAGTATATCAATCTTGTTGGCACAAAGGTTACCGCAAAAGGTATGACACAATTGAAAGCATTGAACAAATTACAACAAATTTATTTATATCAAACATCCATAACAGGAAATGATTGGAGCGACCTTAAAAAAATATTTCCAAATGCAGCAATTGACTCTGGAGGGTATACTATGCCTTTACTGGAAGGAGATACATCCGAATTAAAAGCGCCGATGGTACGAAAGTAAACAAGAAATTAAAACCCTATTAATAATTTAAATTTTAAATCAAACATAATGAAAAAGAAATTTTTGACTGGCATTGCCTGCATTGTAAGTTGTCTGTGCATGGTATCTTTTTATCAGCCCAAAGACAATGTATTGACAAAATCAGAAAAAAATAAAGGATGGGAATTATTGTTTGACGGAAAAACCCTGACTGGCTGGCGGATGTATCAAAACAAATTGACAGACTGCTGGGGCGCAAAAAATGGCGAACTTTATTGCAAGGGTAGCGAGACGAACAAAACTGATTTGCGAACAGATATTATCACCGCCGAACAATACGGAGATTTCGAATTATCAATTGATTGGAAAATTGCTCCGGAATCAAATAGCGGAATTATGTATCATGTTACTGAACAGTATAATGTACCTTATCTCAGTGGTCCGGAATATCAAATAATAGACGATATCGGCTTTCCAGAAAAACTAGAAGACTGGCAAAAGACGGGGGCAGATTACGCCATGTATCCCGCCAGTACTAGACCAACCAACCCCGTTGGCCAATACAATACCTCAAGAATTATTGTGAAAGGTGCTCACCGAGAATACTGGTTAAACAATGTAAAAGTAGTGGACTTTGAAGCCTGGACTCCTGAGTGGAATAAACAAAAGGCAACAGGAAAATGGAAGAATGCCCCTGGCTACGGAATAGCTAAAAATGGGTATATCTGCTTACAAGACCATGGAGGTGGCGTGTGGTTTAAAAATATTAAAATCAGAAAATTATAGTCGCCATTATTAAAAAAGTTAACCCCTGCTATTTTTTTAAAAAAATAAAATCAAATGATGAAGCAATTGTTTTGTGTTTTACTGATAGCAAATTTTTGTTCAGTGCAGGGTCAAAAAATGCCGGCTGTATATCCCATCCCTTCCAAACCTCAACTGGCTTGGCACGATATGGAATACTATTGGTTTACTCATTTTGGACCCAATACATTTACAGATAAGGAATGGGGCCATGGAGATGAACCGGAAGATATTTTTAATCCTACTCAATTGGATTGCAGGCAATGGGCAAGGCTTGCCAAAGCTGCTGGAGCTAAAGGTATTATCATTACCGCAAAGCACCATGATGGATTTTGCCTATGGCCCAGCAAATATTCCACCCACACTGTAAGGGAAAGTAAATGGAAAAATGGAAAAGGTGATGTGGTAAAAGAATTGTCGCTGGCTTGTAAAGAATTTGGATTGAAGTTTGGCGTATACCTATCACCGTGGGATCGTAACCACCCTAAATATGGAACGCCAGAATACAACCAAGTATTTGTAAATATGATGACTGAAATATTTGCCAACTATGGTCCGATTTGGGAATTTTGGTGGGATGGGGCCAATGGTGAAGGGCCTAACGGAAAGAAACAAGTGTACGATTGGGAATTGTTTAGAAATACTATAAAAAAACTTTCTCCTAATACCGTGGTGTTTAGTGATGTAGGTCCACAAATACGTTGGGTGGGCAATGAGAATGGTTTTGCAGGTACCACCAACTGGAATTTACTAAATATAACTGGGTTTTCTGCAGGTGCAGCGGGCCCTTCTACCGATACACTCAACAGAGGAAATATGTTTGGCGAGCAATGGATACCTGCCGAATG
>CANJDY010000368.1 GCA_947472635.1 Chitinophagaceae bacterium | reverse complement strand
GTAATAGCTGCGGTGCCATTTGTAGATGTAGTTACCACTATGAGCGATTCGTCTATTCCACTTACAACCAATGAATATGATGAGTGGGGCAATCCTGCGGATAAGGAAAGCTACGACTACATGAAATCCTATTCTCCCTATGACAATGTAGCCAATCATGCCTATCCCAATATGATGGTAATTACAGGTTTGCACGATAGCCAGGTTCAATATTTTGAACCAGCTAAATGGGTGGCAAAAATTAGAGCAATGAAAACCGGTGATCATTTATTATTACTGCATACAGATATGGAAGCAGGCCATGGTGGTGCTTCCGGAAGATATAAGCCATTGACTGATAAGGCCAGAGAATATGCTTTTCTATTGTCGCTCGAAGGAATCGTAGCCTAACCGCTGAACCTAATAAATAGGTTGTGAAAAATAGCTTTTGCCTGCAGACTATTTTATCGTTTGAAACGATCCGCTATTTTGCTTTGTTAAATGGAGTTATTCAATAATTTTCTCTTCTCTTGTCAATTGCCCAGCTTCATTGATACCTTCAATGGTAACGCGGATTTTTTTACAAAAATCACTGTTAAAAAAGGGAATCGTTACCCGGCGGGTGTTTTTATCAAAATATAAATTGGGATTCCAATAGAGTGTTGTCCTATAATCATTCGCATCAGGTTCGGGCTTTTTTTCGTAGTCGGGCGAATAAAATTCCTTGATGACAGAATAGCCATTGATAAACGTTACAGGTAAACCTTTCAGTTGCGAATTGTCGCTACCACCCTTTTTCATGTAAATGGCAATGGCACCACCGGCACCACCACCTCCCGCACCAAAAAATGGTGGTCGAAATACCTTGATCATCGCTACATCATTCATGCTGATGGATTGCAGTCTTGAAACATCCGAGGTCATTTCATTCACAAAAAAGCTAGTAGCACTTCCTCGCCAAGTGGCGCTTCCTTCACCGGTTGTGGTAATTTGTAAACCTGCTACCTTGCCTTGTAAATAGGCCAATATACTCATCGCTGTTTTTGCAAAAGGGTCATCTTCAGTGGTAAAGGTATACCCGTCGCCACCAGAAAAAAAGCCTGAGGTATATTCCTCATCCAATTTTTGTTTTAATGTTTTTTGTGAACTTCGAACCAACACTGTTTCAAGTGTTTTTATTTTATTGCGTTCTGTCTGGCTGCGAAGTAAACTAGCCATTGAGCTACTTTTCTGCAATACAAGGCTATCCGTTTTTTCAGGGGAATAAAGACCTGATAGCAGTATGATAGATTGTAGTGGTGCTTTGATAAAATTTGTTTGAAATGCAAAACTGGCTGACGTTGTTAGGGTTTTATCCTTGTCATTATTGAGTTGGTAATGTAATTTGGCGGTGTCAAAAAAATAAAGTCCATCTTGTGAAAATTCACCCTGGCTATTCACCGGCATGGTGAAAATATTACTAGCTCCATTTTTAGTTTTTAAAATGCCGGTTAACTCTTTCTGGAATAACAATGATTTTGATAAGCCAAGAATTTTTCCTTTGATAAAAAGCTTATTCTCCGGAATTGATTTGATTAAAGGCCAATTGCCGGTTAAAACATCTGTCCATTTAAATCGCCTCCAACCATTTGTCATCATTACTAGGTCGAGATGTTGCCTTACTGAATCCGCATCGCCTGAAAAATAATAGGCTGCATTATAAATATATCCTTTTAGGTCGCAGGACAGTAAAAGTTGCGAATAAATGCTTTCTTCATTTAGAGAAATTGGATTAAGGCCTGCATCGGTAACCGAGATTGACAAATTAGACATAAGGACATCTCCTACATCAATTTGCAATGAGTTGCGCCCTCGTTTGGAAAGGTTCTTATCAGCTGAATGCAGGTCGGTAATGAAATAATAATTATCATGATTAATAAATACAATGCGTTCTGCAATTGGCTGGAGGGCTGCATTGAATATGGTTAATTGTAAAACTCCATTAGGTAAGCTGTCTGTATCTATCTGTGCGCGTACGCTCGTTTTTTTTGTCATATTGATTCTGGCACTGTATACCAGTCGCTGTTGCATTTGGGCCACTACCTGATAGGTCGTGTTCACTGCATCTACGCTATCGGGCCTTTTGATTGTATAATACAGCTGGTTATCGACGAATTCGGTACTGAGAACCATACCTTGTTTATTGGCATCTGGTAAGGGAGTTTCATGCTGCAACCCTTTTTTATCTTTCCATAGGGCACGGTATTTTTCTTTTGCAGCGGGTTGTAAATTTAGGGATCCCATACCATCATGGATAGACGAAAAAGAAGTTATTTTTTTTCCTTTACTATCTACGATGTCTCCTTTTACTACAATAGGGGTGCCCTGGTTGTCGGTAGCTTTAAATGCCACTCTTGAAGATATGTTATTGACCAAGTCACCACCTTCTGGAAAAAATTGTAGGCTATAGGTGGTGGGATTGGGGGTTTTTTTGACGATTGTTTTAGCCGGAATAATTTGTATCGGCTTTAGATACAAAAGCGATGAATCAAAATTCAGCATCCAGGTGGTGTAGGCCCTAATGAATAGGCGGGTGGAGTTTACAGTGTCGGGTAAATCGAAATTCGATGCTGCGCCAGATTGTATTATGGGCATCATTTTACGTTGAAGCAATGTTCCCTTATCATCCATCAACTCTGCATACATTGTTTTGCTGAAAGGATGGGGAAGGTTGTCTGCACTAAGGTAAGCTTTGAACCAAATCGTTTCCCCCGCATTGTAATAGGCCTTATCAACCTGTAGGTAGATTTTTTCTTGAAGGTACTTGGAATCCAATATGTTTACTAAACTATCAATTTGCTGGGCTTGCAGACCTCTGCAGATTATAGTAAACATCAACAATGTTGCAGTGTTTCGAAAAAGCATTTTTATTGTCATACCAATCAGCTATTTTTTATTCAACATGATTCATTTGGAAAAGGCCCCTATATTGCGGATGCTCAACACTGCCTTTTGTAGGTCATCAAATATTCGCTGACCCTTCGTTTTTTGGGGGATGAAGATCATCTACACTAATGCCATTGATTTCTTCCTCAACAAAATCCGGTTTTTTATCTAGCACAAATTTAATAATTAGGTATCCTCCAAAGGCACTGATGATTCCTAAAGACATTACTCCCATCAGATTGTCAACACCATATAATGTTATTCCGATAATTACACCAATCATTTCCGTTAAGAGCCAGGACAATACCGTGTACCATTTCCATGTACGAGGATTTAACCCCTTTTGTGTTGCTAGCATTCCATTCTTTTTACAAAGAAAATAAAGTGCAATTATTTCTAACATATATTTTAAATTTATTGTATGATAATAACTTCCTTCAAATT
>CANJDY010000367.1 GCA_947472635.1 Chitinophagaceae bacterium | reverse complement strand
CTTAGTTACTGGGGCCATTTGGGCTACCTATACTTGGGGAGAACCATGGAGTAATGATCCTAAGCAAATTGGAGTAGCCATTGCCCTGCTGATTTATTTTGCCTATTTAGTATTGCGCAATGCCATTCCCGACATTGACAAACGTGCAAAAATCAGCGCGGTGTACAATATTTTCGCCTATTTTATTTATTTGCCCCTCATTATGATTTTGCCCAGACTCGTAGAGTCTTTGCATCCAGGTGGAAAAGGCGTAGCAGGAAACCCCGGTTTAAATGGAGCAGATCTAGACCCAACGATGCGACTTGTATTCTGGCCGGCAGTTATCGGATGGACTCTTTTGGGAACATGGATTACCACACTCAATATTCGGTTATATTTAATCAGGGATAAAAATTTAATCAATGCGAAATAGCGTTTACTATTTACTGTTATTATTAGCCGGAATAATTTCAGGCACTCAAACATTTGCACAAAGCAATCCTGTTACTGAAACGGCCATGCGCAGTAACGGTAAAATATATGTGGTACTGGCGATCTGTATCACCATTCTAGTAGGACTCTTTATTTATATAGTATCGATTGACAGAAAGATTGCTAAGATAGAAGACAAACAATAAATACAGCATCTCTCTTTTGAAAACCTGCTGCCAAAAAGAGATGGCAATCAATTTATTCAAAGGATATCAATGCCAATGCAATAAATTATTTAATACTTCACTGAAGATTAAATATTGGCAAGTATTTACCTACGATTTGTAAGAAAAATATATAATTCAGATTTTTTTCGTCCAACATCCCTCAGAACAACTAGCAACAAACCCGGTTTTCTCTCATTGCTGTAATCACTTATTTTGTACTGCAGCTAAATGCAGACAAATACCTGAAAGCAAAAGCTGTTAGCCGGATTCATTTTTAATTTATTGCACAATTAAAAACAAATTTATGTCAGCAAAAACCCCGTACAGTTTTTTTGAAAGTGTAGAAAAAAGTTTTGACAAAGCCGCCCTGTTTACCAAATGGGATGAGGGCATACTGGAACAAATTAAGGCTTGCAATAGCGTTTACCGAATGAGATTTCCCATTAAAAGAGATAATGGCGCCATTGAAGTAATGGAAGCATATCGTGTACAGCATAGCCAGCATAAGTCGCCTTGCAAAGGGGGTATTCGTTTCAGTGAGGAAGTGAATCAGGATGAGGTAATGGCACTGGCTGCATTGATGACTTACAAATGCGCCATCGTAAACGTACCTTTTGGAGGTGCTAAAGGGGGTATTAAAATTAATCCAAGAAATTATTCAACTTACGAGCTTGAGAAAATCACCCGTAGATATACAGCCGAACTGGTAAAGAAAAACTTTATTGGACCCGGCATTGATGTTCCTGCACCTGACTATGGAACTGGAGAAAGAGAAATGGCCTGGATTGTGGATACCTACCAATCGCTAAAGCCGGGTGAAATTGATGCTGCCGGCTGTGTTACCGGCAAACCAATTACACAGGGTGGTGTACGGGGCCGAAAGGAAGCCACTGGATTGGGTGTATTCTTTGGAATTAGGGAGGTATGTAATATGGCCAACATTATGAGTAAGCTAGGATTAACTACTGGCATAGAAGGCAAAAAAGTAGTGGTGCAGGGCTTAGGAAATGTGGGCTACCATACAGCCAAATTTTTCAGAGAACATGGCGCCATCATAGTTTGCCTAGCCGAATACGAAGGTGCCATTTTTAATGCCGCGGGATTGAATGAGGAAGATGTTTTTCAACATAGAAAAACCACCGGTTCGATTCTAGACTTTCCGGGTGCTTCCAATCTTGCGGCAAATACCGATGCGCTTGAACTAGCCTGTGATATTCTTATTCCTGCAGCGCTTGAAAATGTTATCAATGGCGATAATGCACAAAGGGTAAAAGCAAAAATTATTGGGGAAGCTGCCAATGGCCCTTGCACCCCAGAAGCCGATGAGATATTTATACAAAAAGGAATATTGTGTGTGCCCGACATGTACCTCAATGCAGGGGGTGTTACGGTAAGTTATTTTGAATGGCTAAAAAACCTGAGCCATGTTAGATATGGCAGGATGGAAAAGCGATTTTCAGAAAATATGAACACGCATATTTTAGGGCAGATGGAAGAATTGAGTGGCAAAAAGGTCACTGAAAAAGAAAGGCAATTTATTTTGCATGGAGCTGAGGAAGTAGACCTAGTTCACAGTGGGCTGGAAGAAACAATGGTATCAGCAACCAGAGAAATTATGGATATCTGGATAAACAATCCTGCCATTCCAGATATGCGCACCGCAGCCTACGTGAGCGCAATCAATAAGGTAGCCATTAGTTATGAAGAATTAGGTATTTTTCCATAAATTCTATCACCCAACTACTTTTCAACGATGGGATTAAAAACAGATAGTCTATTTTGAATAACTCAAGGAGCAATCAAATTTCACTTCGCCTGCTCCTAGTTCTTCTGCTGCCGCATTGCTAATCCGAACCAGCAAACCTGTATTTTGTTTTATGTCCGGAATTTGATCTAACACCTTTGCATAAATGCTTTTTCCAGTGGCTGTATTGGTTATTTTTACGATGGTGCCAGGAGCGGAGGTATTGTGTAGACAATAATACTTGCCGTCCTCCCAACCACTCGTACTCTTAAACAGACTTGCCGTTCCTGTTTCGGAAGACAGCTCGCCCGTTCGACTTTGTTGTTCAAAATCTGATTTAAATATCCCCCCTTTAAAATCCTTTCTACCAATCACAGGCATCGGTACTTCAATTGCAGGAGGCGCTTCTTTTACTACTTTGGCAACAACCGTTTCCTTACTAATTTTTTCAGCTACCTGCAAATTTACTTCTGCCGTTTTTTTAACTGCGGCTTCCGCTTGTATGGGCTCTGAAGTCAAGACAGGCTCTTTAGCCGCCGCAATTAATTTAACTGGAGTTGCTGGCTGTTTAGCTTCAATTTCAGCAGGTTTTACCTTTGCTAAATTTACTAATGATGATAGGTCTTTTTTTACCTTAAGATATCCTACAATTAATTTGGTGCCATTGCCTACCCCATCCACCTTTATATTGTTCCACTTCTTAATCGTTTCAACAGGTAATTTATTATAGTGAATACTAATCCGATATAGACCTTCTTTGCCCTCTACAATATGATATAAAGGTATCAATACCTCATCCTCCGCAGCATTGCCCGTCTGCAAAAAATTGGTAGCCGTTAAAGGGATTTTCAATTTCAGCCCCAAACTTAGCCCATTTTCCAACACCAGATTATTAAAGGGTGCCACCTCTTTGGGACTCACATTGTAAATACGTCCAACACTATAATAATTTTCTTTCGGCGCAACTGTATGG
>CANJDY010000366.1 GCA_947472635.1 Chitinophagaceae bacterium | reverse complement strand
CCTTCGATTGATCCTGTATTGGAGGCTTTACCACCAAAGTCTGCAAAAATTTTCGCTTTTTTTTCGAGTGTTAAATAAGGCATTTCTTTTTTTTTAATAACGTCTTTGTTAATTTATCTTTTTTCTAGCTGGCAAAAGTAGGAAAAAATATCCAATTGTAGGAAAGAGATGACAAAAATTCGCATAAAATGGCCTCAGGAGGCATTTTTTTATATAAAAACATGCCTAACCCTTACTTGAGAACCTTTTCCTTGAGAATATATTCCACCCTTTTACAAATCAACCAGGCTCAATTACAAGGATTTTTTGCCCCCCATAGTAAAACAAGTTGACAGCATCAATAAGCGTATGGATTGAATTTTGTAAAATACGCACCCGCAACTATTCATCTTGCAGGTATTTTAAGTGTAGGGAGAAAAAAATAATGAATAAAAGACCAATAAAAGCTGCCAAAATGGATAGGCCCATTACTGCAAAATTGTCCCAAAAGAGAAGGAAATGAGTAATCAGGTTAAAAAAAACTCCTAAAACCAAGGAATAAAATCCACTTATTTTTCCTCTGAAAATCAGCACCGCTCCAACTAGGCAAAGCAAGTAAGCAACCGCTCCTCCGACTGAAAATTTTTTATAATTTTCTTCTGTTATATTACCAACCCTTTCACTAGGGCTAACCAAATTCCCATCGGAATAGTGCAATACCCTAAGCTGGCTATTAGAACTTTCTGAACTAATCCTTTCAACGATCGTTACCGCATTAAAATACCCTATACTGTTGAATACAATTCCCGTAATACTTCCAAAGAAGGTTAATAGGCACAGTAAGCGTAAAAAAAAGGGCTGTTGGGTGAAATCTTTCTGGTGGAGACTTGTTTCTTGTGGCATAAAAAATCAATTATACCTTAAGTATAATATATATTTTTAATATATGCAACAAAACAGGCAACTAATTTCTATACACTACTAAAAAATGCAGTGCTAAAATTGGGGAAACACTATACCAAAGATAATTATTCTACTATACTGGCATTATCAACTACTTTCCCATTTTCGGTTTTGATGGTTCTAGCAGGGAACTTATTGATAACCATATAATCGTGAGTAGCCATAACAATTGCAGTTCCATAATCTTTAGAAATATGAAAGAGTAACTGCATAATTTCATCACTCGTTTGCGGATCGAGGTTACCCGTAGGCTCATCTGCTAGAATCAAGCGGGGAGAATTTAACAATGCCCTAGCAATATCCACCCGCTGTTGCTCTCCTCCACTCATTTCAAAAGGCATTTTAAAACCCTTGGTCTTTAATCCTACTTTATTCAACACATCGGCTATTTTTTCATCCATCAAATGCTCATCCTTCCAGCCAGTAGCCTTTAAAACAAATTTTAAATTATCATTCACATTCCGATCGGTTAATAATTGAAAATCCTGAAAAACTACTCCCAAACTGCGCCTAAGGAAAGGCACTTTTTTCCAATCCAATTCCCGAAGGTTGTAACCAACTACTGTTCCTTCACCTTCTGTCAACGTAAGATCACCATATAGGGTTTTTAACAGACTACTTTTGCCGGTACCGGTCTTACCCACTAGGTAAACAAACTCTCCTTTATCAATTGAAATATTTACATCACTTAAAATGAGGCTACTACTCTGGTAAATATTTACATTTTTTAGATCTACGATTGACTGAGACATAATGGATTGATTTTAAATGTGGTGATATTTATAGAGATGACATCTTTTAGTAAACGATTTCTTCTCCTTTCAATGTAATGATCAATTCTTTTTTATCATTTGGCTCTACCCTTCCAATCACTTGTGCTTCAATATTAAATGATTGGGCAGCAGCTATCATAATTTCAGCATCTTCAGCCGAACAATAAATTTCCAATCTACAGCCCATGTTAAAGACCTCGTACATTTCTTTGTTGCTGCTACCACTACTTTGTTGAATGATTTTAAATATTTCAGGAGCTTCAAATAAATTATCTTTTACAATCCTGAAATTTGCCGGAAGATATTTCATACACTTCGTTTGACCGCCTCCACTACAATGGATCAAGCCATGAATTTTATCAAAATGATTTTCCAACAATTGCTTTACTACTGGTGCATAGGTTCGGGTAGGAGAAAGTATCAATTTACCGATTGTAGTAGTAATAAGTTCATCGCCTACAGGAAAGGAAATAGGGTCTGACAATTTATTTTTTCCAATGTAAACTACTTCTTCAGGTAAATTGGTATTGTAACTTTCCTTAAAATGTTCTGCATAATATTTACTTAGTACATCATGCCTTGCACTGGTCAGCCCATTACTTCCTATCCCACTGTTATAGTCCGTTTCATAAGATGCCTGTCCAAAACTGGCTAGTCCCACAATCACATCCCCCGCCTTAATTTTATCATTACTAATCACTTTACTTTTGGGAAAACGGCAGGTCATCGTGCCGTTTACAGCAATGGTACGAACCACATCTCCCACATCGGCCGTTTCGCCACCCAAATAATGAATATGTACACCAAAGTTTTTTAGGTCATCAAATAATTGCTGGGATCCATTAATAACCTGGGAAAGCACCTCCCCCGGAATAATGGTTTTGTTTCGGTCGATGGTGGAATTGAAAACAATATTATCATATACCCCCACACAAAGCAGATCATCCAGGTTCATCACAATGGCATCTTGGGCAATTCCCTTCCAAATGGTAATATCGCCCGTTTCTTTCCAATACAAATAGGCAAGAATGCTCTTTGTACCGGCACCATCTGCATGCATCACACTTACATACTCATCGGCTCCTCCCAAATAATCAGGATATATTTTACAAAAAGCATTGGGGTAAAGCCCCTGATCCAGATGCTTTGTAGCCGCATGCACTTCTTCTTTTTGGGCGGAAACCCCCCTTTTATTATACAAACTCATGATATCAATTGTACTGCAAAACTATATTTCAATTATCAATTATCCATTAATTAATTTTCAGGTAGTTTTGCACCAATTTACATGACGGTTTATACTAACATAGAACAACTACCCGTTTTCAATAATGCAGTGATCACTATTGGCACTTTTGACGGCGTGCATTTTGGGCACCAGCAGCTCCTAGAATTAATGAAATCAGCTGCAAAACAGGTGAATGGTGAAACGATCCTTGTTACTTTCGACCCCCATCCTCGGAAGATTATTGGTGCTCATAAAGCACCCATCTACTTATTGAATACCCTTGATGAAAAGATTGCCTTACTCGAAAAACATGGCATTGATTACTTAGTAATTGTTCCCTTTACCGAAAAATTTGCCCAACAGCTTGCCGAAGATTATATCGCTGATTTTTTGGTTAACACTTTTCACCCTCATACCAT
>CANJDY010000365.1 GCA_947472635.1 Chitinophagaceae bacterium | reverse complement strand
CCAGTTAAGGAGAAAACTAGTTTATCGGTAGGCAATGCATTGATGGTAAATTTTCCATCAATATCTGTAGTTACGCCTACCTTCTTATTTTGTACCACAATGGTAACACCATCTAAAGATTTTCCTTTCTCATCTTTAACTAACCCATTTACAATTTTCGATTGCGAATAGGCTTGAGATAAAATACATGAAATTGTAAGCAATGTAAGTAAAATGGATTTTTTGATCTTTGTTAATTTTCTCATAATAGCCAGTTTTGTCGTTTAATTAATCGTTATACTTTTTCTTAATAAATTGAATTTCACCCCATCAACCTTTATTATTATTGAACTATGGTATTTTAAATTATAAATTAATTTTCCAGCAGTAGAATTGATTTTTACACCTGAAAGGGCTTCTGATAATTCAGTATTTTGAAGTCCATCAATTACAAATTGTTTATCTTTTTCATCCCAATTAAAAAGGGAGAGATACACTCCATCATTGTTTTCAGCAAGCATGACATTAAAGGCATCATTTTTATTTTTAGCATGACCCCATAAGTCTAATGGTAAAAATCTTGTAGCCGTTTTCAGAGAAAATGCATCCTTAATCAGATTTTTCCTTTCATTTCTTAAAGTAAGCAGATTGTCACTGTTTATTTTAATCCCTCCAAATAAGGTTACATAATTACTCCACATTTTGGCCTCATTATAAGTTGTATTTCCGCCGAATTTATCTTCACCCCATGCCCTCGAGGGCTCTTCATCATCTTTATTTCTGACAACTAAATAGTCAGCATCATTCTGTGCCACGACATGATTCAGATAAAAATTTCCTCCATTTTGCAGGCATCGAGATTTATAATGATCGAAAGTTGGACAAATATCACCGCCTGTCCTGATTCCATCAACAATGCCGATCGTTGGGCCAAAAACTGATGAACAAGCTAAAAAGAAACCATCTTCAATACCTTCCCGCATTGCTTTTAAGCCTGCTCTTGTTCTTTCTATACTTGTCATGGAGTTATCAAAGGCCTTAATAGCAGTTACTTTCTTTATGCCTTTTGCATCCTCCTTTCCATGCTCATCTAAAATTGTTTCAAGAAGGCCATACCGCATAAAATCTATCTTGAAATAACTAAAACCCCATTCTGTACGAATCGTCTTTAATACATTTTTCATGTACGCACATACTGCAGGATTTGAATAATCAAAATAGACATATTGCATATATGTATCTTTTTTGTCTATCTCCTGGCAAATTGTTTCACCATCCTGGTCTTTCAAAAACCAATCAGGATGTTCTTTGTACAAATTAGAAATTTTGTCTGCTCTGAAACCATCGAGATGCACTCCCGCCCTATATCCTTTTGATTTCGCATATTCTGCAATCGCTTTCATGCCTCCCTGCAAATTTTTACGAACATTTAAGTAATCTCCTCTCGCAGTCCACCACCCGCCATCGATTTGAATGATATTAGCGTTTATTCCATCTACTCCAAGTTGGTCTATATTTTTAATAATATCTTTAGTATCATAGACTCTTCCGTAATAATCCCAGGTTGACCAACCCTTTAACTGCAGGGGTTCCTTTGCCTTAATTTTATGTTCTTCAGCAATTTCATCACCATAATTAAACATTAAATCCTGCCATGATTCATTTTTAATTTCAACAATTCGCTCAAATGAAATTGTTTCTCCAGGCTTTATAGATTTTTTTTCACCAATCGCTCTAATGACAATATCATTTTCATTATTATAATGAATATATGGCATGAAAATATTCCAGGTAAGTACACCTACAAGTGCAAAGCTTGTTTCGTTATACTTTGTCATTAGAAACATACCTGTTTCGCTCTGGGTATCTACTGAATTTGATTGTTTTATAGGAGTACGCCCCATGCAGGACCCCCCAAACATTAATTGTTTTTTTTCTTTAAGGTTTTCTGGTTGCTTTAAGACAATTATTATAGAATCTATTTTATCTACTTCCTGGCCGTAATTTATTAATGAGATTTCGTAATAGTATTGTCCATTTGCACCATTTTTTTTCTTGATTTTTGATTCGATCATTTTCTTTTCAGAATAAATGACACATTCAACCTGATTGGATTTGGGATAAGAAGAAAAACAGCTTTGCAAAACTGAAAGAAGAAATAAAAAATAGATTATGGCTTTACTGATTCTAGTCATGGTCAATCGTTAATTTTACAAAAGTAGAATTCCAATTTGCCAAAGAGCCGTAAAAAATGACTCAAAGACCATGTGATTTTGTTTCAATTCTAATAAAATATCGCTCCCAAGATTATTAGAATCAGTCTCCTGGAGGATTTTTCGCTGAATTACAAGTGAACACGACAAAGATTTTACTTATTGAGGCATTAGAGTGACAGTAAAGCTTCGACCGGATTAGGGTGGTCACTTTGTCCGGATTTTCCAGACAGAATTCAAAGATTGGTGTTCCCAAAAAAATGAATACCGATACGTTGACATCAAAGGTATTAATGAAGGATGGGCTAAGTGGAAGCCCTTTTATTGGATAATACAGTAAAAAGAAAAATCTATTTTACCATAAATACAGGGATTATGGTACCAAAGTAAGTGTATCTGCTAAATTACTCAATCAACCATTTGAGCAAATCGTCACTAATATGGAATATGACAAAAAGCATAAACTTCAATTAAAAAATATTTTAGCAGCAAAACTTAAACAACATTTTACGAATAATATTACCGATGAAAAATTAAATAAAAAAAAGGATTTCAGCATTACAAAACCAAATTGATACGGTAGAAGAACAGCTGGTACTGAATAAAATCACCAAAGAACAATTTGATAAATACCACAAAAAATATGCAGATAATATCAATCAATTGCAACAAGAAACACAGCAACAGCAAAAAGTGAGTGCTAACCTTGAAAAAGCAATCGAAAAAGGATTGAAATATGCCGAAAACCTACACCAGATGTTGGTTAGCGCAGATTACTACAATAAGCAAAAGCTGCAATACCTGCTATTCCCAGAGGGGATATCCTATGATAAAGAAAATAACACAGTTCTAACCACTAGCGTAAACACCCTATTCAGCGAAATAACAGTGCAGGAAAAGGTTTTAGCGGAAATAAAAAAAGGCAATCTTTTGCAAGATTGCCTTTTAAGTAGTAGTGTCGGGATGGCAGGATTCGAACCTGCGACCTCCTGGTCCCAAACCAGGCGCGATACCGGGCTACGCTACATCCCGAACTGAACAACTATTTACCATTTAATCAGCACCATTTTATAAGTGAAGAACATTGGGAATGGTCAATAAATAAAAAAGATCTTTTTGCGGAGAGAGTGGGAGTCGAACCCACGGTACAGTTTAACCCGTACGACGATTTAGCAAACCGT
>CANJDY010000364.1 GCA_947472635.1 Chitinophagaceae bacterium | reverse complement strand
TAGCCAGTTTTACTTTAGGCAAAACGAGTATGATTCAATACCGACCAGCCATAGACGATTATATTGATAGCCTTACCAATTTGATGCTGGGATGCGGAATCGCTTTTGAATTACCCGTACTTTCTTATGTACTTGCTAAAATCGGATTGATTACCGGCAGCATTTTAAAAAAATATTTCAAATTCGCATTTGTTATCATACTGGTAGTAGCAGCAATTATTACTCCTTCTCCGGACTGGACAAGTCAGTTTTTAGTAGCCATTCCACTGCTATTATTGTATTGGATAAGTATTATTTTAACCACCCGAGTTGAAAAGAAAAGACGCAAGGAGGAAGAAAAAGAGTGGAGCTAGTATTTAGTTGATAGCTGATAATTGATAGTTTTAGCGGCTAGGAAAGAATTAATTTTACCACCCAGTTATCAGTTATCAGTTATCAGTTATCAGTTATAAATTATAAATTATAAATAATGACCCCATTTAACGTAGCATTACCCATTGCCATTGGCTGTGACCATGCCGGATTTGATTGCAAAGAAGACCTTATTTCCATATTGGAATCCAAAGGTTTGACTTATAAAGATTTTGGAACTTTTTCTACAGATTCTGTAGACTATCCCGATTTTGCACATCCTGTTGCCCATGCGGTTGAGAAGCACGAAGCTTCATTTGGTATTTTACTTTGCGGAAGTGCCAATGGCGTAGCCATCAGTGCAAATAAACACCAAGGTATAAGAGCAGCCATCTGCTGGGGCGAAGAGCTTGCAGAGCTTGCCCGCAAACACAATGATGCCAACATCATTTGCATTCCTGCCCGCTTTGTAAGAGATGGAGATGCTGAAAAAATGCTGGACGTTTTTATGAACACCTCTTTTGAAGGAGGTCGCCATCAAACAAGGGTAGACAAAATTGCCTGCTAAAATTCCCTATCCAAAAAATGCATTTTTTGGCTAGCGGAACCTGCCCAAGCAACTTCAACTAGCCATTACAGTTAGATTGCCTATTTATATTGTCGCATTTTATTATAGACAAAACTGCGATGCCAAGGGATTACAAATTCACTTTATATTGGTTAAAACTTTATCTATGAAAAAATCGCTTCTACTGATCTTTCTATTGATTGGATCTAAAATTATCTGCATTGCACAGGCTAATTTTGCCGCTAAATATGCTGCCACTATTACCACCCGTGATTTAAAAAAACATTTGACCATCATCGCTGGTGAGGAAATGGAAGGTAGGGAAACCGGCACTCCCGGACAACGAAAGGCGGCGGCCTATATTGAGGCCCAGTTTAAATTGATTGGACTGAAAGCGGCTACTGCTTTAAAAGGTTACCAGCAATTGTATCCCTTATATCAGGATAGCCTTATTAATAGCGAATTAACCATTAACGGCAACACAGCCAAGTTTGGCAAAGATTATTATTGCCAAGCCAATATTAGTGAAACAGGTACATTTACAGCTAGTGAAATAATACTAGTAGGCTACGGTATTGATGATAAAAATTATTCAGACTACGCTGGGATAGATGTAACTGGAAAAATGGTCATTTTCTTTTCAGGAGAACCAAAAAAAGATGGGAAATATTTAGTGAACGGAACCGCTAAAAGTTCTGACTGGTCATACCCCGGAACGGAAAAAAAATTAGCTACTGCAGCAGCAAAAGGAGCCGTAGGTGCATTAATCATCAACTCCAGCCAGGCAACTTTTATGGCAAGAATCATTGAAGCCAATCTCAAATCTAGTGTCTATTACCCTCGAAATAGTGCTGATGGAAAAAAAATTAACCACGCTTTCCTTTCGCATGCCTTTGCTGCAAATATTCTCAATAATCAATTTGATGCCCTTTTAAAAATTGCCAAAACTGGACAGCCATTTCAAAAAGATTCGGCATTTAAAAAAGAGGTGAAATTTGCCTTTCAGTATACTAAAAATAGAATCGAAATCAATGCCAGCAATGTACTTGGCATAATAGAAGGCACCGATAAAAAAGATGAATTTGTTTTTTTAACCGGGCACTATGACCATATTGGAAAACATGATGGTAAAATATATTATGGTGCCGATGATGATGGTAGTGGAACTTGCGCCGTTATTGAAATGGCAGAAGCATTTGCAAAGGCAAAGGCAGCAGGTAAAGGACCAAGAAGGACGATGGTATTCATGACCGTTAGTGGCGAAGAAAAAGGATTATGGGGCAGTGAATATTATAGTGACCACCCTGTATTTCCGCTTGAAAAAACATCCGCAGATCTAAACACCGATATGGTAGGCAGAATTGATACCGAAAGAATAAAAGATGACACGTTAAATTATGTATATGTAATCGGTCATGATAAACTCAGCAGCGAATTACAGCGAATTAATGAAGGCGTAAATAATCAATATACTCACCTGGTACTTGATTATAAATATGATGACCCCAATGATCAAAATCGAATATATTACAGAAGCGACCATTATAATTTTGCCAGAAAAGGAGTGCCCATCTTATTTTTTTATGATGGCATGTTAAAGGCTGATTATCACCAACCAACTGATACTGTCGAAAAAATTAACTGGGACCTGTATGAGAAAAGAGTAAGAATGATCTTTCATACTGCTTGGGAAATTGCTAACCGGGATGATATACTAAAAAGAGATATCCCACTGGGGACAGGAACAAGGTAAAAAAATAGGCTTCCACTTGGAAGCCTATTTTTTTATATCGCGATGGATAAAACTACTACCATCCCAAAATCCAAGCAAAAATAAGCGGGCAAACAATGGTAGCATCACTTTCAACAATGAACTTAGGGGTATGGATATCCAGCTTGCCCCAGGTAATTTTTTCATTGGGCACCGCTCCGGAATAAGATCCATAGGACGTGGTACTGTCACTCACTTGGCAGAAATAACTCCAGAAAGGAACATCATGCCATTCCAGATCCTGGTACATCATCGGCACCACACAGATTGGAAAATCGCCCGCAATCCCTCCTCCAATCTGGAAAAAACCTACTCCCTTCCCGCCCGAATTATTCCGGTACCAATCGGCCAACCAAACCATATATTCAATTCCACTTTTCATCGTGGTGGCTTTCAACTCTTTTTTTATAATATAAGAAGCAAAAATATTCCCCATGGTACTATCTTCCCATCCCGGTACTACAATCGGGATGTTTTTTTGAGCAGCCGCCAACATCCAACTATTTTTAGGATCTATTTCATAATATTGTTCCAAAACCCCGCTCAACAGCATTTTGTACATGTATTCATGAGGAAAATAACTTTCGCCCTTATCATCTGCATCTTTCCAAATTTTATGAATATGCTGCTGCAATCTTCTAAAAGCCTCTTCTTCAGGAATACAGGTATCCGTAACGCGATTGTAATGATTTTCAAGTAATTCCCATTC
>CANJDY010000363.1 GCA_947472635.1 Chitinophagaceae bacterium | reverse complement strand
TCTTGGACCACAGGGGCAGGGAACCGCAGCACATTTCAACATTACCCACAAGGTAGATTTGATTATGGGTACTTTTAGTAAATCGCTCGCTTCTATTGGTGGATTTATTGCGGCAGATAAAGTAGTGGTGGAATACTTAAAACACCACGCTCGCTCACTTATATTTAGTGCCAGTATCTCCCCTGCTGCTACTGCTAGTGCATTAGCTTCTCTCAACGTGCTCAAAGAAGAGCCCCAAAGAATTGAAAAACTTTGGACTAATACCAACTATGCACTAAGTCTTTTTGCCAAAGCCGGATTTGATATTGGAAAAACAGAGTCTCCCATTATCCCCATTTTTGTGAGAGACAATGAAAAGACTTTCTTGATGGCTAAAATGCTCATGGACGAAGGTATTTTTGTTAACCCAGTAGTATCCCCCGCCGTTCATAGTGATGCATCCATGATTCGCTTTTCATTGATGTCAACGCATTCCCTAAAACAAATTGATTATGCAGTTGATAAAATAAAAAAAGTTGCTTTCAAACTCAAAGTTCCGCTGTTAAACCAAGAAAGAGCATGATTACTATCAAACAAGTTGCAACAAAGGCGGAATTAGCTGCTTTTATTGATTTCCCTCACACCTTATTTGAAGGAGATAAAAACTATGTGCCTGAATTGCATATTGCGCAAAGGGATGTATTAACGCCGGGAAAACACCCCTTTCATGACCATTCTACTATCCAATGTTTTCTAGCGTATCAAGACGGAAAAATTAGGGGACGAATAGCGGCCATCCTAAATAATAACCACAATAGTTTTGGCAACAAAACAGATGGTTTTTTTGGCTTCCTCGATTTGTACAATGATGCCGCAATTGCAGAAAAATTAATCACGGAAGCGAAAAATTGGTTGATTAGCAAGGGACTCAATACCATGATTGGACCTGTTAACCCCACTACCAATGACCCATCCGGACTGTTGGTAGAAGGATTTGATTCTCCACCGGTGGCAATGATGACCTACAATAAACCCTACTATCTTGACCTGCTCACTGCAAATGGTTTTATAAAAAAATTCGATCTACTAGCTTACGACCTTCCTACACAAACTGTTGATAAAAGGACTATTCAATTAAAGGAAGCATTGCGCAAAAGATTTGAAGACCGGAATATTGTAGTTCGTAATATCAACCTGAAAGACTTTGCCAATGAGGTGCAAAAAATATTAAGTGTATACAATTCGGCATGGCAGGCCAATACCGGTTTTGTACCCATGACCGATGATGAATTTAAATATTTAGCCAAGGATTTGAAGATGATACTTGATAAGGATTTTTGCCTCTTGGCAGAAAAAGAGGGAAAGGTGATTGGCTTTGCACTGGCAATACCTGATATTAACCAAGTACAAATAAAAATTAAAAGGGGACGCTTATTGCCTTTTGGTATTTTTAAATTATTGCTCGGTCTTAAGAAAATCAATTACGTAAGGGTGATAGCATTGGGTGTAAATGAAGAATACAGAAAAGTGGGTGTGGAAGCCTATTTCTATGCAGAAATAATCCAAAAAGCTATCGACAAAAAGATCACTGGAGGGGAAGCTTCTTGGATTTTGGAAAACAATGAAATGATGAATAAAGGATTGAGGAATTTGAAAGCCACTGCATACAAAAGATATCGGATTTTTGAAAAAGAAATATGAAAGAAAAGGTCTTAATTACGGGTGCTAGTGGCTTCCTGGGATATCACCTCATACAAACGGCCATTGAAGCTGGTTTGGAAGTGTTTGCAGCAGTAAGGAAAAATAGTACCGTAGAGCACCTCAGTGAATGGCCATTGCACTATCTTTTTCTAAATTATGAAGATCCCGAAGAAATGAGTAGGCAATTAGCCGAACATAAAATTGATTACATCATTCATTCAGCAGGTGTTACCAAAGCTATCCGGCAAGAAGTGTACGACCAGGTGAACGCCACCTATACCATCAACCTTGCAAAAGCTGCTGAAAAAGCAGGTGGAAATTGTAAAAAAATGGTTTTCATCAGTAGTCTCGCCGCAGTTGGTCCGCTTACAGACGGCCAACAAAAAATAACTGAACAAACAGTTCCCAATCCTGTTACAGCATATGGACGAAGCAAATTACAGGCAGAAAATGGATTAGCAAACATTTCCCTCCCAACTACCATTTTGCGACCGACTGCCATTTATGGTCCCAGAGACAAGGATATTTTTATTATGCTCAAAACCATCAGTAATGGACTAGATCCTTATATTGGAAAATTGCTACAGCAGTTAAGCTTTGTACATGCAAAAGACGTTTCATCAGCAGCAGTACAATCCCTTTTTCTCAGCAATGCAGTAGGCATCTATAACATTACGGATGGTAATAGTTACAACCGATACGAGTTCTCTGACATTGCTAAAATTATCTTACAGCGCAAAGCCGTTAGATTTCATATCCCTATGCCCTTGGTTAAGTCACTGGCATTCTTTTTGGAGAAAGCAAATGGATGGCTAAATAAGCCTTCGGTAATTAACCGCGAAAAACTGAATGAACTAGCTGCCATTAACTGGAACTGTGATATCAGTAAGGCAATCAATGAATTGGCTTTTGTTCCAACATTTAATTTACAATCGGGTTTGGAAGATTCAATTGCCTGGTATAAAAAAAATAAATGGCTATAGCTAACAATTTTATCGATATCGAAAAGTAAAATTGCAAGTAAAAAGGGGTTTGAACCAGGGCCACTTAGTATTACCTTCACTGCGATTGCAGTTGAAAAGTAAATGAAAACCATGCCAATAAAATGGTATGGTTTGGATAATCACAATCAATTTCTAAGTTGACCATGATACAATTTCACAAGCTTTTTGCATCGGTGCTAGGCATTGGCCACTTAAAAGGTGGTGGTACCATTGCAGCAATACTCTACTGTATTATTTGGTATTTACTTCCAGCAACAGTTGGGAAAAACAACTATCAATTTTTAATTGCCTTTATAATTACAGGTCTGGGAATTTGGAGCTCCAATGAAGTAGATAGTCTTTGGGGAAAAGATAGCAGTAAGGTGGTTATTGATGAGGTGGCAGGTATGTCGATTGCCCTATTACTAGTACCTAGGAATTTCAGCTATGTACTCATCAGTTTGATTGCATTCAGATTCTTTGATATTGTAAAGCCCTTAGGAGTGAGAAAATTGGAAATATTGCCCAAGGGCTGGGGAGTGATGGCAGATGATGTGCTAGCAGGTTGCTACGCATTGGCAGTCGTTCATTGTTGGATAGGGTTAGCGAACAAATTCAGCTAATATGAGAACATTTTTGAAAGCAAACATCGCTGCCATCGTAGCAAGTTTTTGTGATTTTGGCATCACCGTTTTTTTTAAACAAGTATGTCAGATAGATGCAGTTTTGGCAAGCATAC
>CANJDY010000362.1 GCA_947472635.1 Chitinophagaceae bacterium | reverse complement strand
TGCGGTTCCACGGTTCGAATAATCATCAAAAAGGGTAGGAGGTTCAGGGAATTGGGTATTTTTGTAAAGTGTGAGTTCATTCGGTCCAGGCTGCCAATTTCTGTGTGGTGCTTTGTGGTACATCATCAGCATAAATGGTTTTCCGCTCTGTTTTGCTTCCTTCAGCCATTGAATACTTTTTGCTGTTATAATTTCAGTTACATACCCCTTTTCTTTGTGAGTTCCGTCAGCCTTAATAAAATCCGGGTTATAATAATTCCCCTGACCTGGAAGTATATCCCAGTAATTAAAACCTGTAGGATTGGATTCTAGATGCCATTTGCCGATAATTGCGGTGCTATATCCAGCCTGCTGAAGTAGCTTGGGGAATGTCTGTTGCGATCCATCAAAAGGTTCCTGAACTTCATTTTGGAGATATCCATTGAGGTGGCTGTATTTCCCAGTTAAAATAGTTGCCCTACTTGGTCCGCAGATAGAATTAGTGACTAAACAGCGATTAAACAGCATTCCGTTAGTAGCTATCCGGTCAATATTGGGGGTTGGGGCATATTTTTTCAATGGTCCTCCATAAGCACTTATTGCCTGGTAAGCATGGTCGTCACTCATGATATAGACAATGTTGGGGCGCTGGGAAAAACATTGCGTACTAAAAAGTAATGTCATTCCAAGAACTGCAGTAAGCTTTATTGTTAGGTGCATATTTTGTATGTTGCTTTTCATTTTAAATAGGGTAATTACGCATTATTATAATTAACAAGATAGTATAAAATAATTTTTTGCCAAAAAATTGAATAAAGTATGCATAGGATCACGATAATCCTAGCCGAAAGCGATTTGAAAATCTTATCCCTGTTTTTGAATATTTCATCGGGCAAGTCCCATTCAGTCAATTGAGCCTGTTTGCATACTATTCAAGTTTCGTTATTTCTTCACTTCAACCCTTGCGTCAGCCCAGTTACCATATACGTCTTTGCCGGTAAATTCAAGCATTATAAAATCAAGGTTTTTTACATCAATATCAACTTCTTTTCCACCATCTTTTTTCTCGATTATCCCACTGTCATAAATTGCCCTTCCCCCAAACTTGTCTTCAACCAAGACCCTGAATTTTCCCGTTTTGTTATCGGGCGAAGCATCATCCAAACCAACAATTGCCTTAAAACGGTCAGCTTTCCCATCAAGTTTATACATCAATGCCGATGTGCTTTTACACCCAAGCCCTTTTCCATAAGACCGGCCATTCAAGTTGAAGGCTTTTCCCTTAAAACTTTTATCTACTACCGGCGCATTATATTCTTTCATTATATAATAAAGATCGCTCAGGTAGGTCGTTCCAACATTTGTAACTGTATATTTTTCGGGAGATAAAGGTTCTGGGCTAGCCAGTGGTTTTGAACCTTCCTTTCCAACTTTAATAAGCATATGCCCATGCTGTCCCAGGTTTTTAGCCGTAAACGAATCTTTAAAGGTTCCAAGGTCTTTTTCTTCCCACAAATCTCTGACTTTCTGTTTCCCTTTTAATCCCACTTGCTTCCAATTAACGGTAATATCAGCTATATCATTTCCTTTATTGAGCAACAATACGGCGGTTGTTCCATCGGCCAGCGGTTTATTATATATTTCAATATCATTCTGTTTAAATACGCGGTATCCCTGCTGAGCTCTGGAGTCTTGATTCACTGCAATTACCTCGCGAGCCATAAGAATGTTTTTTACCGAATCGCTCATTACCCGCAAGTCGTTTCCTGCCATTAATGGAGCGGCTAGCATACACCAAAGGCTAAAGTGAACCTTGTCTTCAGTAGCATTTTTCAGATTTCCAATCTGTAACATATCCGGGTCGTTCCAATGGCCGGGACCGGCAAATTGCCACAAACCATTAAAGCCGGGATGTATTGAACCTGCACCACCTGAGGTTTCAGCACAATTATAAACCGATTCTATAAACGGATAAATGTCCATGGAGGTACGCCAAAGCTGTCCAAAGTTTTTTCCGCCCCAGGCCCAACCCCCTTGTCCAAAATCCGAGATACTAAGAATCATAGGTCGTCCTGTTTTTTTTATTGCATCCCTGTAAATCGCAAGATCCTCAGTTGTTAACCGGCCATTTTTTTCGGCAAAACAAGCATCCAGTTTTATGTAATCTACACCCCAGTCGGCAAACGAACTCATGTCTGTTTGCTCATGATGTAAACTACCTGGTAAACCTTGACAAGTCTTAAGCCCCCTGCATTCATAAATTCCGTATTTTAATCCTTTGCTGTGAATATAGTCGCCCATAGCTTTCATTCCTGCGGGAAATTTTATTGAATCCGCCATTAATCCCCCCTTAGCATCTCTTTTGGGGCCCATCCATGCATCATCCAGAACGAGGTACCTATATCCGGCATCTCTCATTCCTGAGCTAACAATAATATCTGCGATTTCTCTAATTTTATTTTCATTGATTTCATCTTTAAATGAATTCCAGCTGTTCCATCCCATAGGAGGAGTGGGGGCAAGTATCCTGTTTTCGGAATAAGTAGCCTCTCTTATTTTCTGAGAGATCTTATTCCTGCTATTGTCACTCAATATATTGGTCATTGCATCTGCCATTGATTTACCGATAAGTAAATAAGTTTCAGCATTACGATTCCAGTGGTAATTCTGTTTTGAAGGTGATTCTTCAATTTCTCTCCAAAAATCCCGGGGATCAACCACGGCCACATTTTCTTTAAATTCGGGGTAATTAGCTATTGCCAACTGTGCTTTCATTAATGCAACGGCCCTTGGATGTTCTTCTTTCCAGCCTCCCATTCCTGTAGTTGCTATAACAAATGGAAGTTTGGGAGCCCCCAAATCACGACGTACATCGCGAATAAAGTGTGCCATATTTTTCTCGTAAACATCAACTGCAGATTGATTGACCCTGTCGTTCCAACCCTGGTGCCATCCAAAGCCTGCTATCTCATATCCTTCACCTTTATAGTCCGGTACATATTTTTGAATATTTTCAAGGACATCGTAAACCGTTGCCAGCATTTGAACGTAATAATATCCAGTATCTTTTGGTGCAGCTGGAAGTTTATTGTAACCTGTTTTGCTTATTGCACCAGGCGGGCAAAAATCAACAGCAAGACTTTTGCCTCCCCATGCTGTTTTTATTATAAGAACATCGTTTGTATAATAATCTCCCATAACATTGCCAAACTCTAGCTCAGGACCTATGGTGTGTTCAGAAGCACCATATCCCACCGTCAATTCGGTAGTGCGCGCAATATTGTATTTGTCTTCGGTAGATATAAATACATCATCGCGTTTGGTCCATCCCCCATTTTTGTTAACCAGATGCTGATATTTCCCATTTTTATCGTTTTTAACTATCCAGGTCAGGTTTCCCTTTTCCCCCTTTTCTACTTCGCCTT
>CANJDY010000361.1 GCA_947472635.1 Chitinophagaceae bacterium | reverse complement strand
GGCGTAAATACTTGCAATGTAACTCATGTTGATTTTTTGTTTGTTTAGTTAAATTATTTTGTGTGCGTATGTGAGGTTAAATTTCTAAAAATATCTTCCAGGCTATTGGTTTCACTTTGCAAAGAAACAACGTTCAGCTTGTTTTTCAAACTCAATTCCAATAGCTGTGTTTTTACACTATCCGGCTGGCTGGTTGTTAGCTTAAAAACAGAGCCTTTGCTAGCGAGAGAGTGGTCCCCAATGGGTTGTATTATTTCAACCTGAATAACATGGTTAAGCAGGGTTAATAGACTTGAGTCTAAAATTTCTTTGAAAGCTACGGTTACAATGGCGGCACCATTAGATGCCTTTTGTAAATTACTTAGTGTATCATCTGCTACCAATTTCCCTTGATCGATAATAATTACCCGGTCGCAGATGGCTTGTACTTCCTGTAAAATATGGGAGGAAAATAAGATGGTCTTATTTTTACCTAATTGTTGTATCAGTTCCCTGATTTCTGCTAGCTGGTTAGGATCAAGTCCGGCAGTAGGCTCATCCAAAATCAACACCTCTGGATCATGAATTAGTGCGGCAGCCAATCCTACTCTTTGTTTGTATCCCTTACTTAACTGCCCAATTTTTTTATTAGCTTCTACTGTTAATCCGGTTGATTGTATTACCTGCTCAATGGCTTGCTTTGGATTTTTTATTTCGTGAAGCGCCGATATGAATGCAAGGTATTCCCTCACATACATCTCGTAATAAAGGGGATTCGCCTCTGGCAGATAACCAATTTTCTTCTTGGCTGAAAGTGAATCGGGACTCACCATTTCGCCTGCTACCGATACTGTTCCTGCATCCGCCACTAAATATCCGGTAATCATTTTCATGGTGGTACTTTTTCCAGCACCATTGGGTCCTAAAAAGCCAACAATTTCTCCTTTTGCAATAGCGAATGAAATAGCATTCACCGCTATTTGTGCGCCATACAATTTGGAAAGATTGTTTACTTCAATTGACATCTATAAAAATTATTCAAAAATAAAAACGCCAGCAGTAAACGTCGACGTTTTTACTATGATTGATTTATTTGTTTTCTTCAGCACCCTGCGCTCCCTGTGAAGGCCTGTTGGGTTGGTTACCTCTGTTTTGTGAGGGGTTTTGCTGCCCACGATTGGGTTGACCCTGGCGATTGCCTCCAGATTGCGGTGGTCGCTGCGGCCCCTGTCCATCCCTATTTTGAGGAGGGCGTTGCTGACCCTGTCTGCCCCTATCTTGTGGTGGCCGCTGCTGCCCCTGACCATCCCTATTTTGAGGAGGCCTTTGCTGTTGCCTGTTTCCGCCGGCTTGTCCTTGTCCTCTTTCATTCTCCCTTCTTTTTCGGCTAGTTTTTTCAAGGCTCTTCAAACTAATTTGCCCTACCACATCTACGTAGGTGGGTTCAATTTCAACTGGCTTTTTGCTGACTACTTCTACCGTTTCAAGTTCTTCTGGTCGAATACCCTGCCGGTTGAGGGCTTTTATCTTTTTAACACTTTCTATCGTTAGAGGATATTGCTTATTACTGTCGGGCATGGTATACCACATCAGGTTGCGGAAAATATCTTTCTTTACCAAAAAAGCACGGCTTCTGGCAAGTTCTATCATATCACAATCATCCGGAAAATTTTGAAGTGCATCTAGATAGGTGTCTAGCTCAAAATTCAGACAACATTTTAACCTTCCACATTGCCCACTGAGCTTGGTTTGATTGATACTTAAATTTTGATAACGTGCCGCATTGGTGTTTACACTTTTAAAATCGGTTAACCAGGTACTGCAACAAAGTTCTCTTCCACAGCTTCCAATCCCACCTACTTTACCTGCTTCCTGGCGAGCTCCAATCTGCTTCATTTCTACTTTCACCTTAAACTCACCCGCATAAATTTTTATCAACTCCCTAAAATCAACCCGGTCATCCGCAATGTAGAAAAAGGTAGCCTTGCGTCCATCTGCCTGAATTTCTACCTCGGCTACTTTCATATCCAGGTTCAGGTGTTTGGCAATGGCACGGCTGCGAATCATTACCTCTTTTTCCCTTGCTTTCGACTCCTTACTTTTACCTAGGTCAGTGTCATTAGCCCTGCGTAAAATTTTCTTTATGTCAGCACTTTCTTCTTTGATATTGTTCTTTTTCAATTGCAGGCGCACCAACTCACCGGTCATATTTACACTGCCTACATCAAAGCCACTCACCCCTTCTACTGATATCATATCACCCTTCTCAAAAAAATAAGTGGTGGTATTTTTAAAGTAATCTTTCCTGCTGCCATTATTAAAACTCACCTCAACAATTCTGCAACCGCTTTCAGGATCACTGAAGGGGAGATTGGCAAGCCAATCATGCACATTCATTCGGTTGCAACTTCCACTTGAACAACTACCATGACTTTGACAACCTCCTGGGCTGCTTTCAGATCCACAATTTCCACATGCCATATTGAACGTAATTAAAAAATTAAAAATTAAGATACCTGCAAGGGGAATAAGTGATAGGGAGGGAGGTTTAGCATTAAAACCATCCTTTGAGAGGGCAATTATTTTTCCGGCTATAGTTAGCTTCAACTTCATTGATCCCGAATGTATCGGGAAAGACGATGGCACCCTGAAACTTTTCAGTTTTTATATGCTGAATAGGGGCACCTATTTTTTATACAATTTTTATTTAGCGGGTCATTCGACCCCTTTATAAATGCAGACTGTATAAATTAGCTCCGGAAAAAACCGGAATCAGACTTCTCAATGATGTTGTGATATAGCGGAGAAGATAATTCCAACAACTTACTCCAACCCCTAGGACCTAACCTAAGGACTTATTCCTCAATGAATCAAAATTAGCGAATTGTTGGTAATAATGTGGTACAACTTGATAGAGAGGGCATGAAAGAGCATTTTTCCGTTGGCATTTCGCTCAATATAGTAGCTAGCTTTGTCCAATTCATGTACAATGGCCTCTTGCTGGTGAATGGTACAAAGTTTATTTAACCGAAGTGCGAAGTCTTTTTCATTGGCTGCGATAGATAGACTATTGGCCGTTTTTTCATCCATCACCCCTAGCCGAATTGCCTGTTCCAGCAAATGGGTGAAATATTTAAGAAATTGTTTTTGTTTTTCCCTACCCTGTTTACTCATGTCTTCTATCCATTTCACTTGCCCCGCTAGGTTTTTTTTGGAGATCAGGTTCAGCCATTCCCTTAGGGTAATCTGCCAGTCGTCCTCAGCCTGTTCCAGTAGTTGCAACGCTTCGTGGTAGTTTCCCTCACTTAGGGCTGCTATTTGTTGCGCTTTTTCAATTGGCACCCCCATTCTTTGGGCTAAAGCTGATTCCACTTCCAAATTCGAAAGCGAAGGGATTTTCACCAATTGTGTTCTAGATAAGATTGTAGGCAAG
>CANJDY010000360.1 GCA_947472635.1 Chitinophagaceae bacterium | reverse complement strand
CTAAGCAACCAATTCAATGACCACGTTACAAATATTTTTAAAAACCAATATCTTTCTCCTCGTCCAAATGTGGCCACTTTGCAATTGCCCACGCAGGGTATTGGAGACTGGACACATCCTTTGAAAACTGTTGTTATTAATGATAGGGGATTAAGAAAATTGGCTGGTGGAAACAATCAGCTAGTATTACCTCAAGGGATTGTTTTCAATACACCTTCCGACACATTGAAACCCAATATACTATTTACCTCACAGTGGGATAATTATCCCAAAGAAGCCATTGTTTCTTTATCAGGAAAGGCTTCCCACGCTTATCTGCTAATGGCTGGTTCAACCAATCCTATGCAATCCCGATTGGTGAATGGTGCAGTGATTATTTTTTACTCTGACAATACTGCAGATACATTAGTGTTAAAAAATCCTGAATCTTGGTGGCCCATTGAGCAGGATTTCAAGGAGGATGGTTTTGCATTTACGATTGACGCACCTCGACCCATTCGCATACATTTAAAAACGGGCAAAATGTTTTCTGAAAAAGGGAATAGTATCGAAATCTACAATGGAAAAATGATTGACGGAGGAGCTGCAACAGTGTTGGATTTACCACTGGACCCCTCAAAATATCTGAAAGGATTGAAGCTTCAAACCATAGCAAATGATGTGGTAATAGGTCTAATGAGTGTTACCTTGCAGAGGTAATTTTCGGCTGCTTTGTTATTGCAAATAAATTTAACAGTAAATGAACGACAATAATTTCATTTTGGTTCCATCTGCACAAATGCAGAAACGCTTCGCCTCTATTTTGTGTACGAAAGGATTTACCGCAGATCGGGCTGAAAAATGTGCTGCAATTTTTACTGAAAATAGCGTGGATGGTATTTACACGCATGGGGTTGGAAGGTTTTCGAGGTTTGTGCAAAGTATTCAGGATGGATTTGTACATCCAATGCTATCGCCCACCTTTACAAACGGATTTGGCGGACTGGAACAATGGAATGGTAATCTTGGCCCTGGCCCATTAAATGCTTTACACGCTACCGATCGGGTGATGGAGCTTGCAAAACAACATGGCATTGGCTGCGTAGCATTGTCCAACACCAATCACTGGATGCGAGGGGGTACTTACGGGTGGAAAGCAGCAAAGGCCGGCTTTGTATTTATTGGCTGGACAAATACAATTGGCATTATGCCGGCATGGGGAGCCATCGATTCAAAACTTGGAAATAACCCACTGGTATTTGCTTTGCCTTTTAAAGAGGAAGCCATTGTGTTAGACATGGCAATGTCGCAATATTCTTATGGCGCAATGGAATTGGCGGTATTGAAAAATGATAAGCTTGCTGTAAAAGGTGGGTATGATTTGAGTGGAGAACAAACGAATGACCCGGCTGCCATTCTAGCCTCCAAACGCCCCTTGCCAATCGGCTATTGGAAAGGGGCGGGATTATCATTGTTGCTGGATATACTGGCAACTATATTATCCGCTGGATTATCTACGCATGAAATAAGTAAAAAAAAGGTAGAGAACGGATTGTCTCAGGTCTATATTGCAATTGATCTGTTACAACTAGGTAATCATTCTTTGATTTCAAATGCAGTGGAAGGCATTATTGTAGATTACCATCAGTCTGTTTCGGAAGATGACTCAAAAATAATTACGTATCCTGGGGAACGGGTATTGCAGAATAGAAATATTAACCTTGCCAATGGAGTACCTGTGCTGCAGAAAGTTTGGGATAAAATAATGCAGTTATAGTAATGTTATTCAGTGGGTATCTTTTTGATAATTTTAAAAAAGTAGTTGTATTAACAAAATCAATATGAAAAAATATCTTTTAATAATATTCTTTTCCGGTCTTTTTCAGGTAGCATTTGCTCAAACGAATAGCCAAGTATACCTTTTTTCTTACTTTAAAAATAATGGCCAGGATGGATTGCATTTGGCATATAGCTATGATGGTTTGAAATGGAAGGCTTTTAAAAATGACAGCTCTTTTTTAAAACCGATGGTTTCTAAGGACAAATTGATGCGCGATCCTTGTATTATCCGAGGTGGAGATGGGAAATTTCATATGGTGTGGACAGTAAGTTGGAATGATAGTGGCATAGGGTATGCCAGTTCATCTGACCTGATTCATTGGAGCGAACAACAATTTTTACCAGTAATGCAGCATGAATCCACTGCTCGAAATTGTTGGGCCCCAGAGATTTTTTTTGATACAAAGAAAAATGAATATATGATTTATTGGGCTACTACCATACCAGGTAGATTTTTAGCTGGTGATACTGCAGGTGATGATAAATATAACCATCGGTTGTATTATACCATTACAAAAGATTTTAAGCAATTCAGTAATACAAAATTATTGTTTGACAATGATTTCAATGTAATTGATGCCACCATTCAAAAAAATGGTGATCAGTATTATATGTTTTTGAAAGATGAAACTAAAAATCCGGCACAAAAAAACATTCGCATTGCAACCAGTAAAAAATTAACCGGTGAGTATGGAAATGTTTCAGCACCAATTACCGGGAAGTATTGGGCAGAGGGGCCAACTGTTTTAAAAAAAGGAGAAAAGTGGTTAGTGTATTTTGACAAATATACCCATCACAGCTATGGTGTTATTGAATCTATAGATCTGAAAAACTGGGTGGATTTATCTACTCAACTAGAAATGCCTAATGGAATACGACATGGCACTGTATTTACGGTTAGCAGGGCGGAGTTTGAGACACTGAAAGCTGTTCATTAACAACCTAATTATATAATTTATGTTAAATAAATCAGGGTATCTATATTACAGGTTCGCTTTTTATCAAATCCAATACCCAGTTGCGTATTGATAAAGGGGTAACGATATTGGTTTCTCAAAATTTTGATGATTATCCTGAAATTAATACGAGGATAGCAGGTGTTGAAATGAAATGCCCCGCAGTACTCATTGATTTGTTGAATTTTAAAAATGCTGCATTAACCGGCGAGGGGATGATCAATGCGAGGGGGTAATTTTGCTGGGATAAATACAGGAATGGTAAGGGAATATCCTAATTAAGTTTTATTCAATTAAATAAACCTAGTAAAAAATGAAAATTGTAATTGGAGTATCTGTAATCATTATTTTGTTATTCAATTTTAGCAGTCTGCATGCTCAAAAGCAAATGGAATATTTGAATCGAGGAGTTTACGCAGCAAATATTGGTAGTGGAAAAGTTTTTATTAGTTGGCGGTTGCTGGGTAATGAACCAGCAGATATTGCTTTTAATGTGTACAGGACAACTTTGGGAAAATTAATAAAGTTGAACTCAAAGCCTTTGTTGATGGGAACCAATTTTACTGATGAAACGGCTGATTCCACTCAAAAAAATACGTATAGCGTAAGACCCATTGTTAAAGGGAAGGAAATAAAGG
>CANJDY010000359.1 GCA_947472635.1 Chitinophagaceae bacterium | reverse complement strand
TCGTACAATAGCAATCATTTGTTTGTAAAACATGGCGGAACAGAATTGGTTTGTAGATTGATTGATGCTCGTTTTCCGGATTATAAAGTAGTAATACCAGTAGATAATCCTTATAAACTGGTATTGAACAAAAGTGATTTTCAAAGTGCCCTTCGTAGGGTGAGTGTGTTTAGTAACAAGAGTACCAACCAGGTGGCCCTTACCATTAGTGGAAGTGAATTGCAATTGGCTGCACAGGATATCGACTTTAGTTTTGAGGGTAATGAAAGAATGAGTTGCCAATATGATGGAGAGGATCTACAAATTGCGTTTAATGCAAAGTTTCTGATTGAAATGCTGAATGCTGCCGAAACGTCGGAGATTATTATTGAGCTGAGCACTTCAACCAAGGCGGGTATTATTAAGCCAACAGAGATGGAGCCGCACGAAGACTTATTGATGTTGGTAATGCCATTGATGTTAAATAATTAATCAAGGAGCTTCAAAACTACCCATTGGGGAGGTTTTCGAAGAGGAAATAATTTTCTACACTATTTTTTTTATTACAACAGGATTTGCCAAAAGCAGATCCTGTTGTGTTTATAGTAAAATCGAAAAAGGGCTTCCTGCATATTTTAGCTAGTTATTCTCATTAATTTTGATGACCTTGTGGTTTAAATTATATCATTATGTCGTTACTTATTTTAGGCATTATTCTTTTTTTTGCTGTCACTGCCTTATCAAAAAACAATCCCGCTACTTCGAAATTTGCAGGTACCGGTCGAATGGTAGCAATTGTATTGGTATTACTGGGTATCACCACTTCATGCATCAAACAAATCGATGCCGGAGAAATTGGCGTTAAAGTATTATTCGGAAGTATTCAAAAGGATGTGATGATAAGTGGCCTCCATTTTATTAATCCTTTATTGGATGTAAAAAAGTTGGACGTCAAAACACAGAACTACACGATGAGTGGAGTACATGATGAAGGCGACAAGGCTGGGGATGATGCCATCAAAGTGCTTACCAGCGATGGGCTGGAAGTGACCATCGACCTTACTGTTTTGTATCGTGTGGTAGCATCCGATGCGCCCAGGCTGTTAAGTGAAACCGGGGATGATTACAGGGATAAAATTGTTCGACCAATTACCCGCACAAAGATCCGAGATAATGCAGTTTACTACCAGGCGGTAGATTTGTTTGGTTCAAAAAGGGATGAATTTCAGCAGCGCATATACAAAACGATCGAGGAGGATTTTAAGAAAAGAGGGTTGATGTTAGAGCAATTATTGGTAAGAAATATTACCCTACCCAACTCAGTGAAAGCCTCTATCGAATCAAAAATTAATGCTGAGCAGGATGCAAAAAAAATGGAATTTGTAATACTGAAAGAGAAGCAAGAGGCTGAGCGAAAAAGAGTAGAAGCGCAGGGTATTGCCGATTATCAAAAGATTATTAATACCGGGCTCACTAATCAGCAATTACAATATGAGCAAATTAAGGTAATGCAGGCATTGGCACTAAGCCCCAATGCAAAAGTGATTGTAATGGGAAAGGGAAATAGCCCCCTAATTATAGACGGAAAACAATAAATGTTTGCCACATAAAAAATAAACCAGGACAATGAGATGTCCTGGTTTTTATCTTTACCAACTTTAATAAAATCGCAGTAAAAGAAAATTTAATTTTGGAGCATATCAATTAAGCAAACTGTATGAATCTGGTGACCGTAAAAACATTTGACAATTATTTTTCTGCCAATATTACGTTAACCAAACTACATGCAGAAGGAGTGGAATGTTATTTGAAAGATGAATATACTGTAACGCTGGATCCCATTCTAACCAATGCAATTGGCGGCATCAAGTTGGTGGTAAAGCAAGAAGATGAAATATGGGTACGACAATTATTGGAAACCTACGAACAGGAGTATCTAAAAGCCGCCACCTGTCCAACATGTGGGAGCAATAATTTTTCTTACCTGACAAAGCCCGGTGCTACTAATTATTTAACTGCTTTGTTTACCTGGATATTTTCGAGTTATGCAGTAGCACCCTACTATGTATATCATTGTGAAAATTGCGGATATGAATGCGAACGATTACCTGAAAAAAGCATAGAGGAGATGGAGGACTAATTTCTTATCTCTCTTTCTCTCTATTTTTTATCTCTTGGGTCCACATTATTGCTAACTTTGAGCCTATTAATTTTTTATAATGAATAAAGTCGCGTTGATACCTGCTCGTTATGCCGCTACTCGCTTTCCTGCAAAGCTTATGCAATTGCTCGGCGATAAGACGGTTATCCGGCATACCTACGATAATACCATTGCCACCCGATTATTCGATTCGGTAATAGTAGTGACCGATAGTGATATTATTTACGATGAAATTGTAAGCCATGGCGGCAAGGCAATAAAAAGTACAAAGGAGCACGAAAGTGGCAGCGATCGTATTGCTGAGGCGGTGGCTGCAATGGAGGTGGACATTGTGGTGAATGTTCAGGGCGATGAACCCTTTGTTCAAAAAGAACCGTTGCAAAAATTATTGACTTTATTTGAAGGGGAGGCCGGCAAGCACTTGCAGGTAGCATCTTTGATGCAGATAATGACTGACCCGCAATTGATTGAAGACCCTAATTATGTTAAAGTGGCGGTTAATCAAAATATGGAGGCTTTATTATTTAGTAGGAGTGTAATTCCATATCACCGCGACAAGAAGGAGGCTCCTATCTATTATGAACATATTGGCGTATACGCTTTTCGTAAACAAGCCCTGATGAATTTCACTTCTTGGCCAATCACCCCGTTGGAAGCTGCCGAAAAAATTGAATGCCTTCGTTATTTGGAAAATGGGTTATCCATCAAAATGGTAGTAACCGAATATATGGGGGTAGAAATAGATACACCCGAAGATTTAATCCGCGCAGCAAAACTATTATAATTACTAGCCTGTACTATCCAAACAATAGTAAACATTCGTATTAAAACTACCCTATCTCCCCAACAGGAATACCTTTTTGAGTTAAAAAACCAAGAATCATTTTTATTAGCTAGGGACAGTTTGTGCTTATGCCTTTAATCGACGCTACAATTCTTCAGTGTAATAATTAACTATTCAAATTGCTATTATTTGACCGAATAATGCTATTCCACTACCTAGTAAAACAATTACTATTGTAATTCATTTAAAAATAACGATTGCCATGTCAAATCCCAAGCCAACATTTAAGCCCCAGTATGATAATTTCATAGGTGGGCAATTCGTTCCTCCCGTCAAGGGAGTCTATTTTGATAATATTAGCCCAATCGACGGTAAAGTTTTTACAAAAGCTGCCAGGTCGGGTAAAGAGGATGTCGAATTAGCCCTAGATGCCGCTCACAAAGCATTTGCTACCTGGAGTAAAACTTCGGCGGCATATCGATCAAGTATTTT
>CANJDY010000358.1 GCA_947472635.1 Chitinophagaceae bacterium | reverse complement strand
TTAATAATTGATCATTTGTGCTAACCATTTCACTATACTTTGCCGTAACCTTATGTACAGAATTGATATTCCAATCTAATTTGGCTAGTATTTTATAATTTTCAGTTTTAAAGTTTTCGAAATTATCATAGGAGCCAGTTTCATATTGATAGGTATTTTTTAAATAGTTCGAAAAACTCTTCAGAGAATCTACACTAACGTTAGAGGTGAGTGTGCTTGGAGATCCACCCTTTGGTCGGTAGTTGGTTCCGTATGGCAGGCCCTTTTTTTCATATTCACCATTCACAAAAAAGAATAATTTGTTTTTGATGATAGGTCCACCAAAAGTTCCACCATAAATATTTGTTTTTTGGTTGGTTTGAGTTCCAATATCTAGGTTACCTACTTTGGTGCCAATTAAACTTTGGTCTTTAAAATAAGTGTACACAGATCCTTTAAATGTATTGGTACCACTTTTAGTAACCGCTACAATATTTCCTCCCGTAAAATTAGATTGTCTTACATCAGAAGGTGCAATATTTACACTTATTTCTTCAATGGCATCCAGTGAAATCGGGTTGTTACCTCCTCCTGGCAAAGCGTCTGCACTTAAACCGAAGTTGTTATTTAGATTGGCTCCATCAATGGTAACATTATTATACCGTCCATCTCTTCCTCCAATGCTATTACCATTTGCCTGTGGGGTAAGTCTAGTGAAATCAGTAATACTGCGACTGATAGTAGGCAATGTGGTAAGTAAGCGCTGGCCTACGCTAGTAGAAACACCGGATTTAACATTAGCAGAACTTTTTGCAGTTACAATCACTTCATTTAGTAGAGAAGACACTGGGTTAAGTGTTACATTGGCATTGTAATCTTCTCCCAATGACAAGTTAATATCTGTTAAAGTTTGTTGTTTTAATCCTACATGTTCAACAGTTACAGCGTAGGGACCACCTGGTCGTAAACCGGCCATGGTAAATGAACCACCTTTTTTTGAAACGGTAATGTACTTTGTACCGGATGGTATGTGCACAGCAACAATAGTAGCTCCTGCTAAGGATTCACCCCCAGTTTGTTTTATGGAGCCAGAAATACTACTTGTAGTTACCTGGGCATTCATTAAAAATGGTAAGGCCAATAAGGCTATTACCATGGGAAATAGTTTTTTGAAAGTCATAAATAAGCTGTTTTGTTTTCGAAAAGAAAATGAATTGTGGTTTAACTGTTAATGGTTTTAACAATTAAGAGGCAAATTTATGGATATTTACGCTGCTTTGAAATTATTTTAATACCAAATAATCCACTTTTTGCAGTAATTAACTATTCTATTAAAGGGCAAACCTTGTTAACTTTGCGCCTTAAACTAAAAAAGGATGCTAGATAGTATAGAATCTGCGATTGAAGCCATCAAAAATGGCCAATTGGTAATCGTGGTAGATGATGAGGATAGGGAGAATGAAGGGGATTTTATAGCAGCGGCACAGACGATTACCCCGGAAATCATCAATTTTATGAGTACCCATGGCCGCGGGTTGATCTGTGTACCCCTTTCGGAAGAAAGGTGCGATGCGCTCAAATTACCTGCCATGGTACCCGACAATACTTCGCTACATGCCACGCCATTTACGGTAAGTGTTGATTTACTTGGTCAAGGATGTACCACGGGAATCTCTGCTCACGACCGTGCCAAAACAGTACAGGCACTGGTTAATCCTTCTACAAAAGCAGAAGATTTGGGTCGGCCTGGCCATATTTTTCCACTTAGGGCCAAAAAAGGGGGTGTTTTACGCAGATCTGGTCATACAGAAGCCACGATTGATTTGGCCGAATTGGCTGGTTTTGAGCCTGCAGGTGTGTTGGTAGAAATAATGAATGAGGATGGCAGTATGGCAAGACTTCCCGAGCTAATGGAAATTGCCAAAAAATTTGACCTGAAATTAGTCAGTATCAAAGACCTTATCGCTTATCGGCTTTCCAAAGAAACACTTATTCAGGAAGCGGAACGGGTAAATATGCCTACCAAATATGGCGATTTTGAATTAATCGCTTTTCAGCAAATCAATACCGGTGAGATTCACCTGGCAATTAAAAAAGGAGACTGGCAAAAAGATGAGCCCGTTTTGGTTAGGGTGCATAGCAGTTGTATGACAGGAGATATATTGGGGTCATTGCGCTGTGACTGCGGCGACCAGTTACATAGAGCTTTAAAAATGATAGAGTCTGCCGGAAAAGGACTTGTATTATATATGAATCAGGAAGGTCGTGGAATAGGGTTGTTAAACAAGTTGAAAGCGTACAAATTACAGGAGCAGGGAATGGATACGGTGGAAGCTAACTTGGAACTGGGTTTTGGAATGGATGAAAGAGATTACGGGGTAGGGGCACAAATTATTCGACACCTAGGCATTAGTAAAATGAAACTCATGAGCAATAATCCACGGAAGCGTGCGGGCTTACTCGGCTATGGCTTGCAAGTGGTGGAAACGGTTCCGATTGAAATAAAACCCAATGAACACAATGAAAAATACCTGACTACCAAGCGGGATAAAATGGGGCATGAAATTCTTGGGGAGCAATAAATTTCGGAGACCTTGATTTATTGCTAATGTCTGATTTGTTGATGTCTGATTTATTGATGTCTGATTTATTTATCTAACATCCAACATCACAAAATCATACATCATACATCATGAATCAGCCATAAAATCATCCATCCGCCATTTCGCATCAGTCATTCTATTCTTGCTTTTGAATGGGTTGTAATTTTTTCTTTTCTTCTTCTGCTATCAGCGATGAGGGGGTTAGTTTGTCAAAATCTTTTCGATAGGAGAGGCTGATACCGGTTCTAGTACGCTGGCTAACCAAATCATAATTGGTACGATTAAAACCAACCAGTCGAATACTTCCATCTTTTGACAATAGCCATTCTGCAGTAATATCGGGCGTTACTTGAAGGTTGTTATTTTTGCTACCCACATTTACTACATAAGGGTTGTTGTAATCAAGATTAAATCCTGCTGAAATAATTACCCTGCCGTTTAATAGCGTAAAAACAAAACCAGTTTTTGCGGCGGCCTGTAATTTCGCCACATTAGTTTCTAGTCCAAGTCCAGTGTTTAGATCGAGGTATAGGGAAGTGTTCTTAATATATTTTTGTAAAAATTTATTAAAGAAACCAGACAATGCATTGGAAACCACCCCCCCGATGGTGCTTGCTAATACACTATAGCCACTACTTGCGGTAATAAATCCCTGGGTACTACTGACGAAGGTATTAAAGAGGAGTAATGACGTAACCTGCTTGTTGAGTTCGTTTTTATCGTCCTTAAATTGTTGCAGCCTTTTAGTAATTACAAAATCACTTTTTAGGGAACTGGCATCTGGTAATTGAAATTCAAAATCAATGGCAGGTTTTAAAAGCGTTTCTGTTAAATGAGCA
>CANJDY010000357.1 GCA_947472635.1 Chitinophagaceae bacterium | reverse complement strand
TTTTTAAACTCAATTTTCACTGCATTTTTCGCAAGGTGCCCACCTTCAATAAATTTGGCAATAGCTTCGTTGATCATGGAATTTTTTTTGCGAATATACGCTATTAATGCCGTACTTATTGAAGTTTCTCAAACTTTGATGGGTACTGAGCAATCTGCTATTGGTTTTCAGCGGATTGGTCAGCCAAATGAGCAAGTCCAAAAGCAGGGTTTTTTCCTTTAACCCCGCCAAAATAATGTAGGATTTTCTTCAAATCTTCAGCTTCATTATCGGTTGTATAAAAGGGTGCTTCAAATCTGAATTCTTTGTGTTCAAAATCCATCGCCATTAATATGATGGGAACATTCGCCTGACGAGCAATATGATAAAAACCAGTCCTCAAGCGGTCTACTTTTTTCCTAGTCCCTTCAGGAGAAAGTGCAATGGCAAACGATTCATTGTCGTTAAACATTTGGACTACCTGGTCTACAAAATTATTGCTGCTAAAGCGGTCTACCGGTACACCGCCCAATTTCCGGAAAATAAAGCCAAAAGGCGGTTTGAATAATTCTTGTTTGCCAATAAACTTTACATAACCAAGTTTTAAAAATCGCCGAAAGATAAACCCCATTACCACATCCCAGCTGCTGGTATGGGGCGCAGCGACCATTACAAATTTTTTCAGCTCTGGCGAAATGCCATTCACCGCTTTCCACCCCGTTATTTTGAGGTATAATTTTAACAATAAATGTAGCAATCGATTTGAATTTTGTTTTCTGCAACTTACGTTTTAGTATTTATAAATCAATAAAAGATACGACATTAATAGTTTTATTACTATGGGCAGTTACGGTGTTTTCCGGTGAGTCACCCTTCGGGGTGACTCACCGGAAAACACCAAAAAACACGAAAGGGCTTTCAAAAATTAATTTAAACCTTGTAATAGCGTATTTTTGAAACTGATTAACAACTCCTACAATGAATTTATCTGTTTTTCTCTCTCACCAATGGCTCAATTTTTGGCGCTCGCGCAATGCCAACAAAAGCCTTGCCATTCAAATCATTCTGGGATTTTTTTATTTATTGATTTTTATTGAAATTGCTGCCCTTGGTATTGCGCTACCTTTTATATTAAAGGAAAAGATGCCTACCCTAAATCCTATTTCAACCTATACCTCCTACCTTATTTATTATTTCCTCATTGGCTTGCTTGCCCGATTTCAGTTTCAGGAATTGCCTTCGCTTAGCATACAGCCTTACTTAACTCAAAATATTCAGCGCAAATACATGCTTCGGTTTCTGAATGTCCGTTCCTTGATACATTTTATTAATTTTTTACCCATTTTTGCTTTCATCCCCTTTACATTGGTGGTGGTATTACCTGCATATGGAGCCATGGCTGCCATTTGTTTTTGTGTTGCACTTTTTGCGTTGGTGCTCAACAATCATTTTTTAAATATGTACATCAAGCGCAAAACAGTCAACAATGCTTGGTTCTTTTTTGCTGTACTAGTTTTTATAGCTGCTTTGAAGGGGCTTGATTACCTGAAACTATTGTCATTTGAAAAAGCATCTTCCAGCCTCTTCCTCTCTATATTACATTACCCGCTACTTTGCCTTATCCCGGTGGCATTGGCGCTCTTTATATTTACTGTAAACAACCGATATTTAAAAAGCCATTTGTATATTGAAGAACTAGTGACTGAAAAGAAAAGGAAGGGAGGCAAAAGCTTTGCCTTTTTGGATAGACTAGGCGATATTGGAGAGATGATCGCACTAGACCTCAAACTTATATTCAGAAACAAACGGCCCAAATCATTAGTCATCTTATCGGCAGTATTATTATTGTATGGCTTTATGTTTTATCCAAAATATATAGCAACGAATAATGATGCAATGCTGTTCTTTTTTGCTTTAATGATCATAGGGATTTTTATTGCCAATTATGGCCAATTTTTATTTTCTTGGCAAAGCAGTCATTTTGATGGAATGATGACTTACAATACCAATATGCACCAATACATTAAGGCCAAATTTTCGCTATTTTTAACAGTTTGCACCCTTCAGTTTTTGATAGCCAGTTTTTATGGATTACTGAGTTGGCGTATAGTCCCTATACAGTTGGCTGCGTATTTATATAGTGTAGGGGTAAATTCCTTCGTAACCATTTATGTATCCACCTATAATTACAAATACATTGACCTGAGAAAATCTGCCAGCATGAATTTTCAAGGAATTGGGGCAATGCAATGGCTTCAGTCGCTAGCTATCACTTTTGGCCCAGCACTATTGTTTTTTTTACTCAACCGATTTGCAGGGTTCTGGTATGCAATCATAGTAGTCAGCCTTCCCGGCATTATTGGATTAGTTTTTCACGAAGCAATCATCAATTGGTTGGTGAAACAATTCAACTTTCGCAAACACAAAATACTGGAAGGGTTTAGAGAACGGTAGCAATGTTTTTTTTATTTACTTAATCAGCAACTAGCATTTAAATGATACAAATAACCAACTTAAGGAAAACCTACCAAGGGGTAGATGCGGTAAAAATTGACCATTTAGAACTCTATCCAGGAGAAGTCATTGGCCTGGTAGGTAATAATGGGGCAGGTAAAACAACTTTTTTCCGCTTATTGCTCGACCTTATCAGGCGCAATGAAGGAGAAATTTTATCAAAAGGAAATTCCATCACCGAAACAGAAGGCTGGAAATCCTATACGGCTGCCTATATTGATGAAGGGTTTTTAATTGATTATTTGACCCCGGAGGAGTTTTTTTACTTTGTGGGTAAACTCAATCAACTATCCAAGGCAGATGTAGATGACTTTATTGCAACTTACCATGTTTTTTTTGATGGGGCGATTATCAACAAAGGGAAGTACATTCGGGATTTTTCAAAGGGAAACCAATTTAAAATTGGCATCATAGCAGCTTTATTGGGCCGCCCAGAGTTGTTAATATTAGATGAGCCATTTGCCAATCTTGACCCCTCCTCGCAGTTAAGATTGGTAGATATGATCAAATCGATGGCTACTGACTATAAAATGTGCATCATCGTCTCTAGTCACGATATCAATCATGTATCTGAAGTTAGCAGCCGCATTTTACTGATGGAAAAGGGCTCCATTATCAAAGATATTGCCGGAGGCGATGCCGCCTACTCAGAAATGGTAGACTATTTTAAGATCCGGTAACCATTTTGTTCAATAAAAACAGGTTAAAAAGAGGCTTTTATATAACCTTTTTGCCTTTTTTTTACAAATAGCCAAAAAAGACATGGGGCAGTCGAATTTCGGAAGAAAAATAAATATTTGGTTCTTTTTTAAAATAATCCATATATTTGTCCCTTAAATTAATACAATACAATTTTAAAATGGACAAAACACTAGGCACCGTTAAGTTTTTCAATTCTGAAAAAGGATTCGGATTTATCAAGCATGATGATT
>CANJDY010000356.1 GCA_947472635.1 Chitinophagaceae bacterium | reverse complement strand
TTTTTCAATTGCTTGCAGCGATGGCTGTGTTTATTAATTAATGGTCAATTGTGAATGGTGAATGGTTGAAATTATATAATTCAATATTTTTTAAAACATAATCGGCAATAAGCATTAATAAATTTCTTTCTAAAATGAATAATGCAAAACAGCTTGCGAAGCCTTGCCTTTTCACCATTGCCCATTCACCACTACACTGCCTTTTCAGCAGCGAAAGCAGCAATTTCGGATTTCATTGCTTGTAAATAATCGATGTCATCAAATCCATTGAGTAGGTTATTTTTTTTATACCCATTAATTTCGAATGATTCAGTAGCACCAGTAGCAAGGATGGAAATCGTTTGATTTGGTAAACTTACTTCGATTTGGGTATTTGGATCTGCTTCAATAGCAGAAAAAATTTGTATTAAAAATTCGGGACTTACCTGTACCGGTAAGATGCCCATATTGATAGCGTTGTTCTTAAAAATATCAGCAAAAAAACTGGATACCACACAACGAAAACCATAATCATAAAGAGCCCAAGCAGCATGTTCACGGCTACTGCCACTTCCGAAATTGGTGCCGCCAACCAGTATTTTACCGGAATAAATTGGATTGTTTAAAATAAAATCCTGTTTAGGACTATCATCGCTATTATAGCGCCAATCGCGAAACAAGTTGTCTCCAAAAGCTTCCCGCTTAGTTGCTTTTAAAAATCGGGCAGGAATAATCTGGTCGGTATCCACATTCTCGATAGGTAATGGAACTGCTGAACTTGAAACAGTGGTAAATTTATCGTATGCCATAAAATTAATTGATAAATGAATAATTGAAAACTAAAAACCCAAAATGAACGACCCAAAATTTACATCAATTCCCTAGGGTCAGTTACATAGCCGGTAACCGCTGCAGCTGCTGCCACTAAAGGACTTGCTAACATCGTCCTGCTTCCTGGACCCTGACGACCTTCAAAATTTCGATTACTGGTACTCACCGCATATTTACCTGCGGGTACTTTATCATCATTCATGGCAAGACAAGCCGAGCAACCAGGTTGACGCAACAAAAAACCCGCTTCGGTTAGGATATCTAAAATTCCTTCTTCTTTAATTTGTGCTTCTACAATATGAGAACCTGGAACAACCCAAGCCGTAACATGTTCCGCTTTTTTTCTTCCTTTTACGATGGAAGCAAAAGCCCTAAAATCCTCAATACGACCATTGGTGCAACTTCCTATAAATACGAAGTCTACCTTTTTGCCAATCATTTGTTCTTGCTCACCAAAGCCCATATAGGCAAGGGACTTTTCATAAGTGGCAGTACCACCTTTTAAATCCGCCCCTTTTGGAATGGATTTAGAAATCCCCATTCCCATACCAGGATTGGTGCCATAAGTAATCATCGGCTCTATGTCAGCGGCGTCGAAATGGTATTCCAAGTCAAAGGCAGCACCTGCATCAGTAGAAAGTGTTTTCCAATAGGCTAGTGCTTTATCCCAGGCTGCTCCTTTAGGGGCTAACTCACGACCATTAATATACGAAAATGTGGTTTCATCCGGAGCAATCATACCGCCACGTGCACCCATTTCAATACTCATATTACAAACCGTCATACGGCCTTCCATACTCATTTTTTCAAAAACATCCCCTGCATATTCTACAAAATAACCCGTTGCACCTGCAGTGGTTAATTTTGAAATAATATAAAGGGTAACATCCTTTGGCGTAACAGCCTTACCCAAACTACCCGTAACGTTGATACGCATTTTTAAAGGCTTGGGCTGCATGATGCATTGAGAAGATAACACCATCTCCACCTCTGAGGTACCGATACCAAAAGCGATAGCGCCAAAAGCACCATGGGTAGAGGTATGTGAATCTCCGCAAACAATGGTCATTCCAGGAAGGGTGATACCATTTTCGGGTCCTACTACGTGAACAATACCATTTTTTGGGTTACCCAAACCCCAATGAGAAATCCCATATTTAGCTGAATTTTGTTCCAATGCTTTTAGCTGATTGGCAGATAATGGATCAGCTACCGGTAAATGCTGATTAATGGTGGGCGTATTGTGATCGGCAGTGGCAAAAGTGTGTTCAGGAAACATTACTTGTAAACCCCTGCTCTCCAGACCTAAAAAGGCAACTGGACTGGTAACCTCATGAATAAAATGACGGTCAATAAAGAATACATCGGGGCCATCTTCAATTTTTCTCACTACATGTGCATCCCACACTTTATCAAATAGCGTACTTGGCTTTTGGCTCATTGTTGTATTTTTAATAATTATTTACAAATATCCATTGAAATTGGCAAAAAATTGCAAAAAATCACTTAAAAATCAATAACTGTTGAATTAAACCTTTTGAAAGAAGGAGAATTAGCTATTTTGATGCGGATGGGAAACAATAAACAACTGATTTACAATCATTATTTTGACAGTTTCATCAATTGTTGACTAACTGTGCCCCCAAACCAATCTGATTGTGAGGCTAGAGGGAGGAATGGCTATTTATTCAGCCGCTGAACCAAATAAAGACCGGACAATACCAGTACTACTCCTACAAAAGTAAACCAGCTAATGGGCTCTTGCAATAGTATCCTGGCAAGAACAAACCCAAATATCGGACAAAGAAATAACCAAAAGGCTGCCTTAATTGGATTATGCCGAATCAAATATAACCAAAGTTGAACTGCTCCAATGGAGACAGGTATTGCCAACCAACCGATCGACTTCCAAAAATTGGCATCAAACAAATTTTTATCCGGCTGATAAGTAAATACTAATAAAGGGACTAAAAAAATGCCGCCCAAAATAGTTTGCCAACCATTGATGGTTAACAGATGTAAACCATTCCATTGAACCCGGGAATAATAAATGGTCCCCAAGGAATAAGCTACCATACTGGCTATTAAAATCCCTATGCCTGCCGGAGTGGCATAACTATGTTGAATTAATGGATATGCGGCCAGTGTTACCCCCACCATACACAACAATAGACTTAACAAATGCCGCTTGGTAATTTTATGTGAAAGCAAACTGACCGCTATCAGCGATATAAATACAGGGTTAATTGCTACAGCCAAGCTGCCCAAACCAGCTGAAACCTGTTGCATAGCGATAACATACAATCCCAAATAAATAGAAATATTAAGCAACCCATACAGCATGATTGATCTCCATTCACCTTTTACCGGCAACCTATTACCTAATACAATATGGGAAATGAATAATAGAATCAGCCCTGCAATACAAAAACGCGAAGTGGCTATTACGAAAGGTTGTGCTGATGTCAAACCTAGCTTCGTTGCAGTAGATGCGGAGGACCACAAAATTGAAAATAGCAGACCACCTATCAAAAATTTCCAATTTCCGAATGAAAGGGATTGATAAAACTTACCTACTCTATTGAAAATTGACAAATTATGATATTTAATTTAATTAA
>CANJDY010000355.1 GCA_947472635.1 Chitinophagaceae bacterium | reverse complement strand
TTTCAAAATAGATATTTTCCGAACTGTACTTTTTTATCATCTGGTACCATAAAAAGATAAAAAGTATAAAATAGCCGAAAAGTAGTATTCGATGAAGCCAAACAAAGATAAACGGCAACCCTGCATCTGAACCCATCATTACATTGTGTTGGATACTTTGCAGATAATAATGCTCAATATAGGTGTTGTACCAAAGAGAAAAACAGGTGAATACAACCAGTAAAATAGAATAGAATACTACCCATCTCTTCACCAAAGGGTAATAAATAATTGAAAATATATTTATGATGGATGCCGCTACCAGCGACTTCGCCACTATGGCGATAAACGTATTTTGAAGGGTGTGTAGACCTAAATAAGAAGTAAAACAAATTGCACCCGTTGAAGAAATGAGTATAAAAAAAAACAATTTTAATAATCGGGGCCGTTTAAACCTAATAATCAAATCAAACAGCACAAGAATACTGAGGATGGTATTAAAAAAATATAAAAGTTTAGTAAGGTCCGTCATTGATTAGGTTCTTTCAAAATTATATTCCCCTTCTATTATCAACAACCGCTGCTGCTTTGCAAAGATAATTAATAATGTTCCCTTCCCAATATACCGTTTGCTATTTCAGCCTGTTGAAGTTATAACTAAAAAGAGCTGCATAAAAAATCTCCCAGTAAAACCAGAAAAAAAGCAACTATTTTATTGTGCAATCACATAAAAATATTCATTGGTACCTGTTCCGCTTTTACTTTTAATATTTAGCCGGACAGAATTAATATTGACTATTTCATAGGAAGTGACCAACTTGGTCCCGGATGCACTATTACTAATTGTTTGATCTAGCTGATTGATTGTCTTTATTTCCCAAAGCCCTACAAAACCATCGCTATCTGAAAAACCACCATCAAATGAAAATATCTTGGTATAATTTTTTTCATATTGAGTCAGCCTTACCGCAGCTCCAGCCGTAGTCATAGAGTCTAAGCGCCAGTTATGTTTAGTATTTTGGTTTTTACCAGTACCGGCAAGGAGTTGTTTTTGAAAGTCAATATCTGACACGGCTACCTCTTTACTACAACCCAAAAAACTAACCACTACAATGATGGTAATAGCTAGCACTAATGAACTAGTGAATTTTGAAAAGGAAAAATATTTTGCTATCATAATTTTGAATGGTCTATAATAGTGATTATTGCTATCGCTTACTACTAATTAAATAATTTTCTTGAAAAACTAATGCCAATTATTAGGTACTTGTCGGTTGGCTTACTAGGGCTACTCCTCAACTCTCCCCCACTTACTCGTTTTGAAGTAGGGTTTGCAAAATAAACGGCTGCCTGCCCATTAGTTTGATCTGAACGCAACATCTTGGAAACATCCGGATATTGATCCGCACCCAAATCATCGAGATAATCTGTCATACTTCTATGATAAGATATATGAATTCCCACACTGTTTTTTCTTGAAAACTGGTATTTCAGTTGAGCAGAAACGAAGTAGCCGAAACTCATTAATGAATAGGCGCCTTTCTTCAAACTATCTGTTAGCTGGCCGCCTGTTCCAAGTGGCTGTAGTTTATAGATTTGGCCCTTATAAACTCCCGTTGGACTGAAAGAGAATAAATCCAAACCAACACCTACCGAAGGTCGTAACTTAATTGATTTGGTATACGATCGGTTGTCGACATAATCATAATTGATGGATGGTGACACTGCAAGCATTGAGGTGCTAAAAGACATTCCCCTAGCAATTTCATCGTTGTTGTCCGACCTTAAATCAGATCCGCTCAACTTGAAACTTGCAATGGCAAGATTAGCGCTGATATTTGAAAATAGATTGTATCGGATATTTAGAGCGTTATATAAATTCTTATCATTCTTGAATAGGTTGCCGGTGCTAACAGATCCATTGAATAAAGCAAGACCAGAACCTACGCCTATCTCAATTCTACTTTTTAGCGGGGTTTCCAATTTTTGAAAAGTAGTTTTTACTGAATCCAATGCCCTCGCAGGTACCTTAGCAACTGCAGTGTCCATTGCTATACTGGCAGCACGTTTTTCTGCCTGAACTTTTCTTCTAGCCATCTCAATTAAAAAGGCTTGGCTACCAATCATTAGATCCGGAACAATTTTTCCCCTCGCATCCGTTAGTTCTTTCAGCCGAAAATACCCCTCTCGCTTCCCTTTACCCACTTCGCCTGAAACTGTCATTTTCCCGTTCTTTTGGGATACCTCCTGAATGTCTGCCCGCATAATGGTGTCAACCGTTACCAATGTGCTGTCATCCTTGAAATAAATGTATTGCAACACCTTTTTTTGATAATTAATAGCAGCATTACTTAATAGGCTGAAACTTTTAGATCCCTCTTGCAGAGAATAATCAAATGTAAGAGGAGTGTTTTTGCTGCCATATTGTACAGCATAAATATGGGCAGGAATAGAGTCTGCAGGAGACAAAAGAATTGGGGTTAAATCTACTTTGGGTGAGTTATAATTCAACACTTGGTCATAAATGCCTTTATAAATTAATTGCGTGTCGGCAGTACCCCAGTAATTATTTTTAACCGTATATGTTTTTTCAGTTCCATAAACGCCAAAATTAGCTTCGTGAACAATGGTATCTGTTAAGTTATCATATAGATGATTAAAAGCAAAGCTATTCCCCTCAATCTTAGCCGTAAACAGATGCTGGAGATTATCCGCCCTGCCATAAATAAAATTGGTAGCGATGTTATAATTTTTAAACCCATACAGATTATTTCCAGCAAATGTATTTCCAGTAATCAAAATTTTGGTATGATCATTTGACAGGTCTTCAAAATAAACAGCTCCGCTATTTCCTGTAAATAAATTATTATTGATGTAAAAAGAGGATGTCTCTTTACCTGTTTGAAAATTAAACGGCGGATTCAATACCTGAATAACAGAAGCCCTGCCGATGTTATTTACAAATTGATTGTGATGAATATTTACCAATTGTCTGTGCCAACCAAATTCAAACTGAATAGGTAGCTGAAGATTTTTAAAATTCGTATTGGAGATGATCACATTAGATGAATCCATACCCTTTATCACTAATCCAATTCCTTCCGCCTTTACTTTTCCATATATGTCAACCGCTTCTGCTGCAATTGCACCAATGGTAACAGGACCCGCACACACAATTACACCCGCATCACTTATTTCTATTTTTGCGCCTGGCTGTATCACAAGTGCCCCAGTAACCATTACCACCTCTTTAATAACATGGATGCCAGTTTTAATTTCCAACGTGGCAAAGTTGCCAGACAGGGTATCCTGTGCCATCAAAGCGTGGCCACCCAAATAAAATAAGGTTATTAATAGAAATGTGTTTTTCATTAATCAGTTATTTTGTAGATAATCGGGGCTGGAAGCCTAGTCGATCCATCAACCAATGCAATATTGATATTATCAAAAATTAAAAAG
>CANJDY010000354.1 GCA_947472635.1 Chitinophagaceae bacterium | reverse complement strand
TGCGGCTCTTAGGCACTTCGACATTTTTTGTTATATTTGTACCAGATGCGACCAGATTTCCCCTTTAAACTATTCAACGACAAAAGTGATATCTATGCATGTCTTATGCAGTCACTTGCAGTAGATTCACTCAAAAATTGATTATTTCACAGGTCCCTTCCTGTGATTACAATATCAATTTTTCTCACTCAATCGATTCACTATAATGGAAAGTCTTGAACAGTTTCGCCAAAAAATCAGCGAACGATCTAAAACCTATATCGGATACCCAGTTGCAACCGACTATGATTATACCGAACTCTATCCCTTACTTCAATTCAGTATTAACAATGTTGGAGACCCCTTCATGGAATCCAACGACATGCAATGCAAATCATTTGAGCGCGAAGTAGTTTCTTTTTATGCTGATTTTTTTAATGCCCCGGCCAACAATCACTGGGGATATGTAACCAATGGTGGCTCAGAGGGCAACCTATATGCACTCTACCTTGCAAGGGAAATCTATCCCAATGGTATTGTATTCTATAGCGAAGCTACCCACTACAGCGTTCAGAAAAATCTGCACCTGCTGAATATGAAAAGCATCGTCATCCGATCTCAGCCGAATGGCGAAATGGATTACGATGATCTCTCTGAAATGATACACTTGAACCGTCAGCAGCCAGTGATTATCATGGCCAATATCGGTACTACCATGACAGAAGCAAAAGATAGCGTACCTACGATCCTCGAAAAATTGAACAAGTATGCCATCAAAAGTTCTTATATCCATTGTGATGCGGCACTTGCTGGATCCTATCTCCCTTTGCTAGGCGCAAGTGATTTTGACTTTTCACATGGCGCCGATAGTATCGCTATCAGTGGGCATAAATTTTTTGGATCACCCATCACCAACGGAGTTGTACTTGTAAAAAAATCCTACAAAGAAAAGATAGGTCGTTCCATCAACTATATCGGCACACTGGATACCACCATCACTGGATCCAGAAGCGGTTTCAATGCGTTGATTGTATGGTATGCCATCCAAAAAATGGGAAAGCAAGGTATGCTGGAAAGGACCCTGACCAGCCTAGAAAATGCTGCCTACCTTCGTGACCAGCTCAATGCAATTGGCGTAAAAGCCTGGAGCAACCCTAATGCGCTTACCGTAGTGATGCCCAGGCCTTCAGCAGAAATTTGTAAAAAATGGCAATTGGCTACAGACAATGAAATTGCTCATGTGATCTGCATGCCAGGTGTTTCAAGGGCACAACTAGATGAATTCATTGAAGACATGCATAAAAGTAGTCGAATATAAAAGATAGACTTTTCTTTATTTCAATGTTCAAATTGGATTAATAGTCCAATTGTCATATCCTGTAGGTATTGGTTTTGTAAATCCAAAAATAAAAAAATATTAAATTCAATACTGTGCTGTAAGAATTTAAAACAGGTATACTTTTTATTAATAAATCCTGCTAAAAACGATAACCCCCATTCCTGGTTGACATACACAAAAGAGGCTGTCCCAATAGCGGACAGCCTCTTTTGTAAAATTATAGATCTTGTTGTTTTATCCTTCTAACAACATCTGTGCATAATCCCTACATCTCTTCGTTTCTTTAACTGCATCAGAATCTGCTGGAATCTCGTATTCTAGTTCAATGGTAGCGGGCATTTTATATTTCTTTTCTTTCATCAAAGTTAAAATCTCTTTCAGTGGCGTATCGCCTTCACCCCAAGGCATATTCTTTGCGCCGTTCGCTTTTGATTTTCGGTCTTTGAGGTGCATACTAGTAATCAAATGATGTTTAGATTCAATCAATGCCAGCAAACTTTCTTTTGTATTACCTGCAGCTATATAATGCCCGCAATCAAGATTCAATGTATTGTAGGGCGATTGAGCCAATGCAACATCCCAGGCAGTTTCGCTTGCCTGCAAGTGGGCGTGGTAGCCTATAAATACTTTATTGTTTTTGGCAAGTTCTCCCAACCGTTTGGTTTGAGCCGGATCGGAAGGTAATTCAACACTAACCGAACTGGCACCCAACGCTTTTGCTGCACGTAAGGCGTAATTAATTTCACCGTCAGTATTTTCAGGATCCAATGCATTGGGCTTGTAAGCAAAAATAGATATACCTGCAGCTTTAAATTTTTTACCAAGCGCTTCAAATTTATCCATTGAAACGGTTTCTCTCCAGTTAGCCACTTGGTGCTGGTATTGTTTGATCTGCTCCTTTACTTCATCACTCAACGCTGCTGGTTTTCCATTTACACGAGGTGGTAATTTAACAGTACTAAGCGGTTTACCAAAGTAGTCTTCCACTTCGTCACCTTTTAATTCCACTGCATTGATATTGCTATCTATACAATATTGCAACATTTTATCAGGATGCCTCGGCATGCTTCTGAATGAATAAGTGGTTACACCAATCTGAACTCCTTTGATAAGCGAGTTAGGTTTGGATTGGAGTAAATTTTCTGCAAAAGCGGATTTTCCTGCTAAGAATACACCTACAGTAGCAACAGAGCTTTGGCTAAGGAATGCTCGACGAGAAGACTTTTGTGACATAACAAACTGGGTTATTAGTTAAAAAAATAATTATTGAATACTTGTGAAAATGTTTAATGCGCATTACTTAATTGCAAGTTACCTATCGTCAAAAAAAGTAGACTATTTTATAGAAATGGTTTCTTTATTTAAAGATATGTTTTTAATAGCAATGTTAATTAACAGTGAGAATTTACCTATGGAAGTTAAACCTTCTCAACTTTATAAAGTCAAATTAATTAAATCGATAGTATGGAAATCAAAATTAAAGTATTTGGACTAACAACTTTTTTAATGGCAACAGCGTATTTGCTTCTATACATTATGTATAATTAAAATTGTTCCAAATTTTATTAGAGGCATTTTTTTGGATAGCTGGATCATTGACTTATTAATGAGCAGCTGAATTCAAATTAATGGGGAATACTCTTTGGTCAATTACATTTTTTTCAATTGGTAAGTGTCATTCCTTTTAAAGGGTGCTGATTAGGGAGCCTGCTTATTACTATGGTATCACCCTTTGCCAACAACTTTTTCATACATTTGGGGAGCTATGCAAAAATCCCTACTTTTTCTTCTTTTTTTTCTTACGCTATGATGACGGAGGCGCAGTACCAGCTTCCGAAATTGTTAACATCGCAGTCCATTGATTATACTACACTAAAGAAAGGTTTCATTAATACTTCTTTTTATTGTATTCAGCATCACTATTTTATAGGGATAGTTCAGTCGCTATAATGCGGACTGCTTGATTGTCGTTTATATTACTTTGTATTTTTATTATTCTTTTTACTCAATTGCACATTCCTAGCTAAATGGTTCATAGATAGATTTGCTGGGCTGCGAAAACCATTTTGGACCTTCTGTTGTCATGTACACGCAATCCTCTAGCCGTACGCCGAATTCTCCAATAATGGAAATATTAGGTTC
>CANJDY010000353.1 GCA_947472635.1 Chitinophagaceae bacterium | reverse complement strand
TGCTCATCCGAGAGCGCCGCCCCGATTTGCAAGTGGAAGGTCCTATTCAGTATGATGCAGCAGTAGATCCGGTAATTGGAAAACAAAAAATGCCCAACTCTTCGGTAGCCGGTCAAGCAAGTGTATTGATATTTCCAGACCTGAATACAGGAAACAATACATACAAGGCGGTGCAGCGTGAAACGGGTGCATTGGCCATTGGCCCAATGTTGCAGGGTTTAAATAAACCAGTTAATGATTTAAGCAGAGGTTGTACAGTGGATGATATTTTTAATACCGTAGTGATTACCGCTATTCAGGCACAGCAGTAAATTCAAGGCAATCAAACTTTTTTTCAGTTTACTAAAGGCTAAAAAACATCCACTATGAATATTTTTGTTATTAACTCTGGGAGCAGTTCTATCAAATACCAATTGATTCAAATGCCAGAAAAAAAAGTGGTTTGCATCGGTACCGTAGATCGGATTGGATTACCCACATCAACTATTATTCATAAAATTTATGTAGGCGCTAAGGAAAAAGTGATTACCGAAAATGGAGAAATTTCAGATCATGTAATAGGGTTAAAGCGAGTGACGCGACTGCTGACGGATAAAGTAGTTGGGGTAATTACTGATCCATCTGCTATCGCTGTAGTTGGCCATAGGGTAGTTCATGGTGGGGAAAGTTTTGCAGACACCATCGTGATTTCAGCAGAAGTGAAGAAAGCGATAAAGAAATTATTTTCATTAGCGCCCTTACACAATCCACCCAACTACCTAGGAATTGAAGTGGCAGAAAAAATTTTTCCGGCAGCAAAGCAAGTAGCTGTTTTTGACACGGCATTTCATCAAACCCTTCCGCCAAAGGCTTTTCGTTTTGCTATTCCAGCAGAATATTATCATAGCCACGGAATTAGAGCCTATGGATTTCATGGCACTAGCCATAAGTATATTTCGCAAAAGGCGATAGCTTATTTAGGAAAACCGGTTTCTAAAATGATTACGATTCATTTGGGCAATGGATGCAGCATGTCTGCCATCGAAAATGGAAAATGTGTAGACACTAGTATGGGTTTTGGTCCTATGAGTGGATTGATGATGGGAACTAGATGTGGAGATATTGACCCCTCAGTGGTATTTCATCTCGTAAATCAGTTAGGGTACAATCTTTCTGAGGTAAATACATTGCTTAATAAAAATAGCGGCATGCTAGGGTTAACAGGTTTTAGCGATATGCGCGATATTAGAGTTGCCATTAAAAATAAAAATGTAGCTGCGCAATTGGCGTATGATATGTATGCCTATCACATTCGTAAATACATCGGCTCCTATGTAGCTGTTCTCAATGGATTAGATGCTATTGTGTTTACTGGTGGAGTAGGGGAAAATGATGCACTTACTAGGAAAATGGCTATGTCCAATCTGCAATATCTGGGAATAGTATTAGAGGAAACAAAAAATGAACTTCCTTTGAACGGATTAAATGAGATCCATGCAGCCGATTCGAAAGTGAAAATATTGGTTATCGCTACCAATGAGGAACAAGAGATTGCCAGTCAGTGCTATGATTTGTTGACAAGTTGATATTTGTTAGCATGACAACAGGGGAGTAATTATAAAAATTATCTCAAAATAGAGACCATTCCTTTTTTCAAAGGGGTTCCATTTTTAAAATCAATTACGTATGTGTATGCACCCATTGGGGCGGGCTTGCCTTTGAAACTGCCATCCCATTCCGTGTTATTGCCGGAGCCTTCAAATACAATTTCACCATAGCGATTATAAACCATCAAAGTTGCTTTTGGAAAAGTGATCAGTGCTAAAATTCGCCAGTGGTCATTAAGTCCATCATTATTCGGCGAAAATGCAGATGGCACATATATTTCTTTGTACACTTTGATAAATACATCATCTGTAGCTTCCCCACAACCATCATTTGATTTTACATGGAGCGTATACAAAATATCATCTAAAGGGGAGGAGGTTGGTTGATCCAATAAAGGGTTATTTAAAAAGGTTACTGGCAACCAAGTAAAACTAATAGCCGTTCCACCCGCTAGGCCATTTAATTGGGTGGATTGTCCAATCAATAATGATTTATCCGGGCCAGCAAAAGCAGTTGGTTTTTTTACTACATTCATTATGGCAATAGCCGTATCCGAACAATTATTTAAACCGGTAATAATTACCTGGTAGCTGGTAGTATCTGCTGGTCTAGCTATCGGATTGGCAATATTTACAGCGGATAGTCCAGCTGAGGGTGACCATTGGTAGGTTACCCCTCCCCCTGCTTGTAAAGTAACGGCATCCCCTTCGCAGATTTTTTGTGTACTGCTAATAGAGACAATCGGCTTTGGCTTTATCAAAACATTTACGAAAGTGGAATTGGTACATCCATATTGGTTGATGGCGGTTACAGTATATTGACCCCCTGAGTTACTTTGCGCAATCAAGGAGGGGGTTGCCAAACTAGAATTAAAACTAGCCGGACCAACCCAGCTGTAGGTGGCACCGCCGGTGGCAGTTAGTAGGAGGGGCTGTTTTTCACAAACAGGACTATTCGCCGATGCAGTTGCAAAAGGTAAATCATAAATTGAAAAAGTAACGGTGTTAGACACTACCCTGCAACTTTTAATAGCGATATTGCTGCCATCGGCTACCGACATTCGGTACTTGTAAATACCCAAGGCAGTTTGGGTAAAACGATAGGCTGTTAAAGTTTCACCTGCAATATCGGACCAGTTGATGCCATTATCCGCGCTATACTGCCATTGAAGTGAGGGGGAGAGATAGCCGCTACCTATATCTGCAAATATTGAAACATTTGTTGGAGCGCCCTTGCAAAAATCAAAGACAGTTTGATTGTTAATGGGGCCAGCTGAGTTTATTGTAGGCCCACAGGGCCTGAACGTGATATCATCCAGCGCTAGGTCATTGCCGCATCCACCGGGGGCAGTATTGGTAATCCGTATTACGACAGTACTAGTGGTGAGTGGGGTGGTAAAAAAAAGGCCATATTGTTTCCAAGTGGGGGAGTTGGTAGGAATAATATTACCGGTAGTGTAGGTGCCTAAAATGGTTCCCGTGGTTGTTTCTATGTTGAAAATTAGGTTGGGACGGTTTGAGTTATTGTTACAGGAAGTAGGTTGTATTACATTTACAATCCAGGCTCCCAACTCATATTTTGTATTGGCACATAACCCTTTTACGGTATCGACATAAAAGTCGCCCGGATTATTTGAGGCATTTACTAGCATCATATAACCATTGACATCGTTGGGGGTATGGTCTTCAGCAATGGTATGCCAGCTATTGCTAAAACAGTTGGCTGTACTGCTAACAATGGTGTAACTTCCATCATTTGGACAGGTGGTGGAAGTGAATGTATAGGAAGTAGTGGCAGCATTCAATGGATTTCCAGGGTTACTACCATGACCAAAATTTATGTTCACAATCGGATCGCCTAACGAACCGGTACAAACT
>CANJDY010000352.1 GCA_947472635.1 Chitinophagaceae bacterium | reverse complement strand
CCAATGAACTGTTTCTCCCGTTTGGAGAAGCTTCATGGCAGTACCTTTTTTAGGTAAATTTATTTTCCATGAAACTTTTGTAGGCAGTGTATTTCCTTCTTGAATACAAACTAATGCATAGCGAATCCCCTCCTTATTATTTTGAGTAAACCAGGTATTGTTTTCGTGATAATATTTGGTGATGCGGGTGTTATAAATTGCTGCTCCATTACGAATAGTCCAGGCGCCAATTTCCTGCAAGCGCTCAATGGCTTCCATCGGTAATTCTCCATCCGGCTTAGGGCCAATTCCAAGTAATAAACTTCCACCTTTTGCAACCACTTCAATGAGGGAATGAATGATTTTGGTGGCGGATTTAAACTGGTCATTGTTTACAAAACCCCAGTTATTGGCAAGGGTCATGCAGCTTTCCCAAGGATGATCTAATTGGGTGGCAGGAATACGTTGTTCAGGAGTTTGATAATTTTCGTACAATCCATGGACTGTTCTATCCACCATCAATAACCCCGGTTGGGCTTTCCTAGCCATTGCGGCAATTTTAGGCATATCAATATCCTGGCTCCATTTGGGTATGTCGGCACCCCAGGAGCGAACTTCGTCATTTACAGTTTCCAAAGGGCGCACCCAACCTCCATCCAACCACAAAATATCAATGGAACCATACTGGTGCATCAGCTCACTGATTTGATTAAAGGTGTACTCTTTAAATTTATTCCAACGCCAAGGAAACTGCCGAATATCATAATTATTATTTCGATTAGCCGTTGCATAGGCAGGCCACCAGTAATTTTCGGAATGCCAGTCAGGCTTTGAAAAGTAGGCCCCGATCATAAAATCATTTTTTCGAAAAGCATCAAAAACATATTTAGCGACATTTGCTTTTGGATGATTGGCAAAAGGGCCGTTCGATATTTTAAAATCCGTTTGCTTGGTATCAAACATGCAAAACCCATCATGGTGTTTGGTGGTAAAAACCAAATAGCGCATACCTGCCTCTTTACCGGCCTTTGCCCAACGCTCGGGATCAAATTTAACCGGATTAAAATCACTTTTTAAACCCCAGTACCATTTTTTATATGCTTCATATGAAACATTACTATCAGGCCGATTGATCCAATCCTCATTACAAAGATTCCAAGATTCGATGATACCGGGTACTGCATAGAGTCCCCAATGGATGATCATGCCGAATTTTTGATCCTGCCATTTATCCAATTTAGCTTTTACCGCTTCATCTTTGGGCCATTCATATTCGGTAGACTGCTGGTGAACATTTTGCTGTGCCTGAGTTTTACTACTAAAAAAAATTACCGTTGAAATACAGGCGACTTTTAAAAAATGTCCCAAAACATTGATGGAACGATAATGCATAGAATGCTTCATACTTTTATAATTGAAACGTTTGGTGAGACGACATCTTTATTATTGAACGAGCTCTTCATTACTAATTTTCCATTCATTGTCAAAAAAGCCAGCCATTTTTATTGCATTGGCACCTGTGCTAAGCATATCCAAGCTGAATATCATAAAGTCAGGAAAACCACTTGCTCCGGCAAAATATTGATTGGCCATTGCGGCCTTCATTCCCTTTATACCACTGCCCGTTACTACAGCAACAGAAGCTATGGAAGATCCTGGAATGGGCCAAACAAAATAGGCACCTAAGTCATCCCCTGTCCATTGTTTGCTTCCAGCCATAATCTTATTCCGGTCTACCTGTATGGGACACCCGCTAAGTAAAATATCCCAGGCAGAATTAGTAGTATGATTGCCATATAGTACTATGCCCCTATCCTTATATTGAACCAGTGAATATTGCTTATCCGTGATGATATCAACTGAACCGTTGCCGCGGTAGTACCAAGATTCGGCATCGTATTTCGCCTTGTTTAAACTCCACTCATTTTCTTGCGGTGTACCGATGGTACCATATACAAAAACCATGTTGTTACGAAAGCCGTCTTTAAAAGTACCATACCTGTGCGGGCCTTTTTGATCGGAGCTCGGTACTGAACCAACACCCCAACTTCCCTGCTTTAACTCAAGTACCACAAGATCTGTCGGGGAGTGAGTAGTATATAAAACCGGCGCAGTATCATCCAGCAAAATACTTACAGTTGTGTTTACACTAAATTTGGAAAGATCCAATTGCAACACTTTACAATTTTTAGTAATCCCGGTAATTTTATTTGTCTCTCTATCACGATTTAACTTGATTTGGCTGTATTGCAAGGGGTGTATTTGCTGAAGCACTGCAGCCCAGCGGTCAACGGAGGAAATACCTGGGCTTGAGGTGGTAAAATCAATATGATTGACTGCACTATCTTCCAAACGAGTATGCCACTTAAAATAATCAAACAGGGGTTTCCAATCAACACTTTGATTACCAAACCAGTGTTCTCCTCCGGGATATTCATAATAACTAAAATCACTATGAAATGTCGACAATATTTTTTTCATTTGACGGGCATAATTAACCGAAACTACTTTATCGGAATCGCCATGCAATATGTATACACCAAGGGGTTTGTAATTGGAGGCAAGTTTTATAACGTCACTCTGATTACCTGAGCGCAATAATAATTGTTCAAATGGATTTTTACTGCTGTCGGGTATAAGTCCGTCTGCTGAACCATATGATTTGAGCGTAGGATAACCAGAGCAGGGTGCAATAGCCGCCCAGGTACCTGGATAGGTAGCACCTAGGAACCAGGTTCCATGTCCACCCATTGAATGACCGGTAAGGTAAATACGTTGAAGATCCGGATTAAATTTTTGTTTGGCAATATCGAGCACTTCCAAAGCATCCAGCCTTCCCCAATCTTCCCAATTAAAACCTCGAGGTCGCCGATTGGTTGCAGCTACTAACGTCCCCCAATCTTTTGACTGGTATGCTTTTGCTTGGCCGATGGCTTCCACACCGGCACCATGAACCGATAAAAATAAAGCAGCATGCTGTTGGATACCATTAAGCTGAGGGGTAACTGAATAGTACTGTAAACTACCATCTATTTGACTAATAAAAGTACTGCTATAATGAGCGGAAGAGTCTACTGCTTCAAGTTTAATTTTCTTTTCATCAATAGGCAGTTGATTGTTCAATAATGTCAATGTGCATTCGTAGTTACCAAGTTGATTTATGGCACTTGCATCAAAAGAAAAAATGATTTTACGACTAGCTAGGGCGGGAATCACTGGAATAGCAGTAAGAGTAGATTTTCCTGCAACCAAGGTTTGCAATTGAAGTTGACGAATGTCTTTAGAGCCTGAATTAATAATCACTACTGCTCCCTGCAAGACCCCATTTTGTGAATGCAAAACAATATGGGGAATGGTGGAATCGGCAGTAAAGATACTAACCGGCTTATCTGGAAATATAATGGATACCGAAGTTTGAAAGTACCTGCGAACATAGAATTCATTGTCACCTTTTTTCAGCGTAATGGGAAGGTATAGCCAGCCTGCACT
>CANJDY010000351.1 GCA_947472635.1 Chitinophagaceae bacterium | reverse complement strand
CAAGATTCAGCATATCAACCAACCAGCCTTCATCAAGCAATTTGGTTATTGATGCCAACTGTTGCCTGCTAGGTTTTTGCTACTTTTTATATTTGACAAATTCTGTGCAAAATATTTTACAATATTCTGCCACTGCTTTCTAGTCCGTATCTAAGGTTGATAAAAAACTTACTAGATTACGTATCTCTTTTTTGGTAAGAAAGTTTTTCACTTCCAGCATACTTGAGGCTGCATTCTCTCTTTTTATTATTTGGTTTTTTGGAATCACCTCATTCTTATTATTGCCCGCTTTTAAAGTTAAGCTATTGTTATTTTCACTTTCCAAAATTCCAGCATGTGATTGACCATTTTTAAGTGTAACAGTAACTACACCAAATCCAGGAGCCAATCGGGCACTTGGATTAATCAATGATTCAAGAATCAATTGCCGAGAAAGTCTTTTTGCTACCCCGTTCAAACGTGGCCCAGCATTACCTCCTTTGTCATCGTAAGAATGACATTTAATACACTGAGCTGCTTCACCTTTAAAAAAGAGTCTTTTTCCCTTATCAGCATCTCCTCCAAACAAGCTTCCGGCATAGGCTGCCGTTAGAGCGTCTTTCGATAATTTACCACTTGCTTTCTTGTACCTAGAAATTAATTCGGATGAACGACTGCTATCAATTGCCTCCGACAATTCCAGTAAAACATCTGCAGGAAGTTGATTGTTTTCCATTTGATGCAGCAATGATTCCAAAACGGGACGGGTATATTGAATAGATAATTTTCCAAGGGTTAACAACGACTCTTGTCTTTCTTCTATGGTCTTTGTTTGAATCACCTCCGAAAGCAATGAAACCATCAGCTCTTGTGATATGTTCATTTTTTTCAAAAACCCGATACCGGCTACCCTTACCATTTTATCCTTATCCGCTATCGCCATTTTAATGGCATCGCTTATTCTTTGGTCCTGCATGGATGCAATGGCATTTAACGCCTCTACTCTTACGGTAGCCGACGTGTCTTTTTTAAGCATTTCCATCAAAGTTGTTGCGCCCTCCTTGATAGTGAGCTTGCCGATTGCTTTAATGGCACTTGCTCTAACTACAAATTCTTTGCTCTTTAATAATTGAATGACTGCGCCACCTGCTTTGTTTTTCACCGCTAACAGGTTTCTTTGAATAGCTCCTCGATATCTTCCATCAACCCTGTCCAATACCGATGGCTTTGGCCAAGTGCTGATTGTTTCTATTGCCTCTGCCCTCATTTTTTCTGGATTACCCTGTTTTAGTGAATAGTCTATCAAGTTTTGCAGCGCCTGCTCATTTCCCACGCGCAGGTTGGCATTGATTGCTCTTCTAATTAAAGCCTCATTAGTAAAATGAGTCTTAGTAAGTAAATTTCCCAATTCGGGAAGCGACGCCGTAATTGAAAGGTCGTCATTGATAGCACGCGCTGCTTCTGTAACTACAAACTCATCCGCATCATTTAAAAATAGTGCAATCCCAGGGTTACTCATTCTTCTAAGTGCAACCACTGCAGCAATCCGCAATGCGCGGGAAGGTTGTTTTGATAATGCAACCAGCGGACCTGCTTTTCCTATCCTTGCCAATGCCAAACATCCCGCATGACGCAGATAAGCATCTTGTTCATTATTGTCTCTTAGCATCTCTATGATTGGTTGAATACCTGGTTCATAGGCTATTCTTCCCAACGCTTCGGCAGCAAAAAAACGGGTTCTGCTACTTGAGTCCTTTAATAAAGGAAGCAGGTATTTGCCTGCATCCACCAAGCGGCTATCTCCTGTCCATTTAGCTGCTTGGGATCTAATCTCGGCATCATGGTCCTGTAGCAAGGGAAATAAAAGCTTGCCCCATTTCTTATCCTTACGTGCCAGCTGGCTGATGCCCCAAATGGCATGAATCCTAGCTAATTGATGGGCTTTATCTCCCAGCACTTTTTCAAATATGGCAGCGCCTTCTGCACCGTTTTTAACTAATTCAAATTGTGCCTTTAATCTAACCCTCATATCCGCATTCATCAACAAGGCCTTCAGCTGCTGCAAGGAATACTTGGTTATATCAGCAGCCAATAACATTTTGGTTTGGGCCCTTTCTGCCAATGCCGCTCCTTTTATATCATCCATCTTCCAGATGCGACCATAATTTCTAGCATCCCATCCATCAATCCAATCTGCTACATAGAGTGCCCCATCTGGTCCAAAATCAAGGCCGGTGGCTAAAATTCCTCCTATGACCATTTTGTTTTCTCCTAGTTCAAAACTTGCCCCTTTGGGATTTAATTTAAAAGCGTAAACGCCGGATTTAGCTGGGTTACCCACAAACTTGGCTACAAAAAAAGTATTCTTATAGGCAGGGGATAGTGCCGTTCCAGGATTATACACAACCCCTGCCGGACCGCTAACAAAATTCGTAATACAAGGGGTAATATAAGCTGCTTGTCCTTCAAATCGGGGCATCCACATTTTTTCATCCATCCACACTTTATAGCCATTGTTGTCTAGGTCTCTGTATTTCCCATATTGCCAATTACTTCTCCAGCCGGCGTCTGAACCGTTTACAATATATACCAACCGCTCTTTTTCTCCTGCATGGTCTCCGTCATTGTCTTCACTGACCAAATTAGCATATTCATCAAATGTAAATTCGTGGGTGTTACGAAGTCCGGATGCAAATATTTCAAAATCGCTCCCATCAGGATTAGCCCTTGCAATAACACCACTATTAGGATATTCCCATTTTTTTCCTGTTTGGTCTTTTCCATTAAAGCCAATATCTCCAATTTGCCAATAAATCCTGCCGTCTGGACCCATTTCCACACCCGACATTCCATGACCACCAAATCCTACATGAACCCCAAAACCAGTAGAAATGGATGTTTTTTCATCTGCTATTCCATCACCATTATTGTCTTTCATTCTCCACAAATCAGGCGCCACCGCAACAAAAAGATCTTTCCCATTGACTAAAACCCCGCCGGCGACGTCGGTCACCTCATCATGAAAATCTTCCACCACCAGCTGAGATTTGTCTGCAACGCCATCCCCATTGATATCTTCTATACGAAATACTTTTTCCCGCTCCACTAGCATATCGCGCCAATCGTGGGAGCTATCTTTATTCAAATCTTTCAGCCATTTATTTTGATTGCTATTTTCAGGAGACAATGTTTTATGCAGAAAAGCCCTCTTATCATCAATGGATTGAAGTTGAATGGAAGCAATTTCCCAATCATGGTGTGCTCGAATATCAAATTCAGAATTTATTTGACGCTGGGTGGTGGTGTAATACAGTTTCCCTGAATCATCTATATCAATAGCAATCGGAGAAATAACCAGTGAGTCCACTCCCCATAAACGCAACGACAACCCCTCGGCTAGTTCAGGTTTGACCTGAGACTCTATGGACCTTGCTAACCTTACAACTGTACCAGAGTCCATTTGTTTAATGGCAAGGTCTGTCACCGTTGGCGT